>JANQLQ010000300.1 GCA_028280565.1 Fulvivirga sp. | reverse complement strand
TGGGTGTACTGGGTTTTCGTTTCACGACTTCACAGATTCCTTGTCACGCCTAGCCCAACACACAGGCTGCAAGGAATGACGATAGAGAAGTTTTTTTTCGTTATTGATGAGGATACCCAACGGTCTCATTTTAGCTAAATCCCTGCCTGTCAAATAACTGAATGTGACATAGTAGAATTCGTGTTAAGTTAAGTGTAATTGGACGGTTAGCTATATTTTTCCAATCCCGTTCTTAAAGTCGGCAGTTGGCAAAGAGCAATCGGCAACCCTCTATCTTTTTTTTGCCTACTGCCTTTTGCCCATTGCCAACTGGTCGAGAGCCTTCCAATACCTCGAACATACTCACCCTCTACCCAGTACGTCATTTGAGGCTTAACTTAACAATAGGACTATAAGCGGCAGCCCGCACCTAAACTGCTATTTGCTCTAAAAAATACTGACCAAAGTCCTACCGTGTTAGGGTAAGCGCGCCTAAACTTGTCATTGAGCAGATTTTGGATTAACTTATTACAACTTATCGTCTAACCCAAACCTACCTAACTATGAAAATATACGATGAAAAACACATTAAAAACATTGTCTTGCTAGGCAGCTCTAAGTCTGGCAAGACCACATTAGCGGAGACGATGTTATTCGAAGCGGGCATCATCAATCGAAGGGGTGCCGTAGAAGACAACACCACGGTATCGGATTACCATGCCATTGAGCACGAAAGAGGCAATTCTGTCTATACCTCCTTAATGCATACCGAATGGAGAAATTATAAGATCAATATCTTGGATTCCCCCGGGTTAGATGATTTTGTAGGTGAAGTGATCTCTTCTGTACGAGTGGCGGATACCTGTGTGTACGTGATCAACAGCCAGCACGGCGTGGAGGTAAGCACGGAGTTGATTTGGAACTACGTGGACCAGTACCGTAAGCCAACGATCTTTGCCATCAACCAGGTGGACCATCCCAAATCGGATTTTATGGGATCTTTCGAGAGCCTGCAGTCGCAATTCGGCAAGGCCGTAACTTTGATGCAATATCCTTTGCTGGAAGGAGACGGCTTCAATTGTATCATCGACTTGCTGAAAATGAAGATGTACAAGTTTGGCCCAGAAGGAGGAAAGCCCGAAAAACTGCCTATCCCACAGGCGGAGTTTGACAGGGCAAACGAACTGCACAATGAACTCGTAGAAAAAGCGGCCGAAAATGACGAAGCCCTGATGGAATTGTACTTTGAAAAAGGGACACTGAACGAGGACGAAATGCGGAAAGGGCTGAAGATAGGGATGTTGAATCATGATATATTCCCTGTATTCTGCATATCAGCTAAAAATGATATGGGCAGTGGTCGCTTGATGGGTTTCATTGACAACGTAGCTCCCTCCGCCGTTGACGCCTTACCGGAAACATCCGTAGAAGGAGATCTCATTGAAAAAGACCCCAAAGGCCCGGTAGAGTTATTCGTGTTTAAAACCAAGATCGAACCGAACTTGGGCCAGATGTCATTTTTTAAAGTGGAATCCGGCAGTATTGAAGAAGGAATAGAGCTTACCAACCATCAAACGGGCCAGGTCGAGCGGCTGAACCAACTTTTTGTCATCGACGGACACAAAAGGGAGATGGTCTCTAAGCTGGCCACAGGTGATATCGGGGCTACCTTAAAATTAAAAGATACACAGACGAATCATACGCTACGGGGTGCCAACACACAGCTGGCGATAGCGCCTATGGAATTTCCCGGGGCTAAGATCACGACGGCCATCGTGGCAAATAATAAGTCAGACGATGAAAAACTAGGTGAGGTCTTGCATAAAATAGCCAGTGAAGATCCTACCGTCACCATAGAATATAACCGGGAACTCCAGCAACTGATCATCGGCTGCCAGGGAGAGCTCCACCTGAGCGTGGTGAAGTGGTACCTTGAGCATATGTATAAGCTGGACGTTTCTTACGAAAAACCTAGGATACCCTACCGCGAGACGATACAGAAAGAAGCACAAAGTATTTACCGTCATAAGAAACAATCCGGGGGAGCCGGCCAGTTTGCCGAGGTACACATGCGCATAGAACCTTACTATGAAGGTATGCCTGATCCCGAAGGCGTATCCGTGCGTGGTATTGAAGAAGTGGAATTAGAATGGGGGGGTAAGCTAGCCTTTTACAACTGTATTGTAGGGGGAGCGATAGACGCACGATTCTTGCCTTCTATTATGAAAGGGATCATGGAAAAAATGCAGCAGGGACCTTTAGTGGGCTGTTTTGTCCGGGACGTACGTGTCATCGTGTACGACGGTAAGATGCATGCCGTGGACTCTAATGACATTGCCTTCAAAATAGCCGGTATGATGGCATTCAAAGAAGCTTTTGTCAAAGCAAATCCCAGGATTATGGAGCCTATCCAAGACCTTGAGATCATCGTGCCTGAAGGGCTTACCGGTGAGGTAATGACGGACTTGCAGACCCGGCGATCCATCATCCAGGGGATTGATACCCGGGGAGGCTACCAAGTGATCAAGTCAAAAACACCGCTGGCCGAATTGGACAAGTACTCGACGGCGTTGCGTTCCTTAACGCAGGGGCGTGCGAGCTTTACCAGCCGTTTTAGCGAATACACTACGGTTCCGGCCGAGATCCAAAAGCAGTTGATCGAGCAATACCAAAACAAGCTGGTAGAGGCTTAAAGTACTGCTTCCCGATCATTCCGTTTAAACCTACCGGTGTCACAGGTCTACTTCGTAGTCAAGATCCTGCCGGTGGGTTTAAACCCTTTTGCTAAAAACGTGAGTTCGATATAAAAATGTGCTAACTCGATTTAAAATCATGGCAGCCGAGGCTTAACGTGAGGTTTAGCATACTTTCACAGTCTTTGAACTGGGAACTAGCTTCCGTTCTACGACACAGCAGATTCCGGCTCTCGCCATTAGCCCTTACACAGCCACCGGCGCGGAATGACGTTTATTTTTTAATCGAGTCCAGGTTGCTAGGTAAAAATAGTAAAAAAACCCCCTTTGTGATTCTTTGAGCTTTAGTGCCTTAGTGGCCGGGGAAGCTTCCGCCCCAAGGCGTAAATGCACTAAGGCTCACTAAACTTACGAGCCAACCAGGCTTAATATGAGGTTTAGCATACTTTCACTGTCTTTAAAATGGGGATTAACTTCCGTTCTACGACACAGCAGATTCCGGCTCTCGCCATTAGCCCTTGCACAGCCACCGGCGCGGAATGACGTTCATTTTTTAATCGAGTCCAGGTTTCAAAGAAGGTATAAATGGATATTGAGTCTAGGTTAAAAGAAAAAAGAAGGGGCCTCAAAAGTCCTGAATTTGAAAATGAAGCCAAGATTATTTCGAGGTCATAGAATACTACAACAGGGACCCATCTATCTCTGCGGCCTTCTCCGTGATCTCAGCTTGTGCCATGAAGTTAAAGCGAAGTTCTTTAACATGCTGTACTGAAGATGATACAGTTCCACTTTAGTGGGATGGCGTATCGGTAACGCCTT
>JANQLQ010000296.1 GCA_028280565.1 Fulvivirga sp. | reverse complement strand
GGCACTAGGTTTGAAACTACAAGACTCAATATCAATGACTTAAACCTGGTAAAGTAGTACGAGTGTTAAGTTTAGCGCAATTGAACGGTTAGCTATTTTACCAATCCCGTTCTTAACGCGGGTAGTTGATAAAGGGTAATCGCCAACCTTCTATTTTTTGCCTACTGCCCTTTGCCTTTTGCCAACTGATCAACACCTTAAACCTACTCATCCTGCACCCGGCACGTCATTTGAGGCTTAACTTAAACTTGGTCTTACTTGTACACTGAATTCCATTTAAAAAATGACCGTCATTCCGCGCCGGTGGTTGTGAGAAGGCCTATCGAGAGAGCCCGGATCTTCTGTGCCGTAGAACGGAAGCTACTTCCCAGTTAAAGACTATGAAAGCATTCAAATCCTCATTTTAAGCCTAGGCTACAATGATTTTAGATCGAGTTGAGGTTATTGGCAAAGAATGAACTATAATACCCAGCCAAGTTTGTAGAAGGCTACGGTATTCCCCAGCATTACGATCACATATATCCACCTGTTTTTCAGTTTCAGTGACAAGTAATGTAACGCCAAAAGGCCGCAGAATGCGCTGGCTAGTATTAGAAGGCGGCCCTTGTATTCTGTGATTTGCGATGCATCAAACCGGTAGTATTCGGTAAACGTATGGGTAGGAGTAAAGTATTCGGCGAGTAAGTAGATAAATGAAATGATCGTAGCGGTGACAAAGAACCAAAGAAGCGGCACTAGGAAATGTTCATCCAATTTGCTGAAAGATTGCTGTTTTTTTCCTTTCATGAGATTGCCTTTTTAAGCCGTAACCGCCTGAAGTAGAGGACCAATGCCTTAGCCAATAAAAACAAGATCGTGGCATAGGCGCCAACGATCACCACTAAGGAAGGGATCACAAGCCCTACGTTCATTTGAAGGGCCGCCAAAATAACCACTCCTGCCAGGATAGCATACGTCCAGCGCAGCAGCAGGGGCCTTAATTCAATGAACTTTGGTTTTTCCAGCCGTTTTTTCTCGGTTCTTTTCAGATAAACAATAAAACCGGTCAGTGCCAAAAAGCCAGATGTAAACCCAAAGAAGGAATAAATGACCTTCAAAACGATACCTCCATAGTCCCCAAAATGCATCGACTCTTGTATCATATATACTTTGTCCCCGAAGCCTGCGCTGCGGATATCATAACGATCGATCTCTTCCAGGCCAGCTTTGTCGAAGGTGATCCTGAACCTATCCCGTTCAAACGCTGTCCGGGGTACGGTTCCTTTTACGGTGACTGTCCTGCTTCCATCATACGATGGACTGATAAATGAAGGGGTAAATTCCGGGAAGCTAGCCCGTGTTTTGGCCAGCACTTCTTCAAAATCGAACTTGTAATTTTTGTCTTCTTCTTTAGATAAAGGAAGCTCCTTCGGGATAAATTCACCCGGCCGATCCCCTACAATTGCTGGCTCTAAATAGGCTTGTAAGCCCAGCCATGCTCCCGTGATCGCGATCATGAGATTAAAAAATAAGGTAGACACGCCAATCAGCTTGTGAAAATCCGCCATCTGTATCCTTAAATTCTTCTTACGAATGACAGCAAAAAATTGCTTCTTCATAAACCCCCCGTAGATCCAGAAACCGGTGATGGTGCTGATGAGCAAGGCAATACCTGCCAATCCTACGATCTGCCGGCCGACGAAGGGTTCGTAAAGCCTTACGTGAATATGTCGTAAGAAAAAGGCGAAGGAATAATAATAGTCGCGTGTCCCTAAGATAGCTCCCGTATAAGGATCTATAAATACTTGGATCTGCTTGGCACCGGGGCCTTCGTTCTTGAAAAAGAAGTTGGTGTACCAGCTCTCGTTTTTTTCTTTGGGTACATTAACTGCGTACAATGAACCAGCCGGGTAATGAGCAGCCACGCTGTCTATGATAGGGGTTACCTCTGCCTGTTGCGCCTGGGGCTCCACGTAAAACAGGCTAGGGTTCAAGGCATAGTCCAGTTCTACTTTAAAAAGAGCGGCTACACCAGTGATACTTAATACGGCGATCACTACCCCGGCATACAACCCGCACCAGCTATGTATGGCCCACATCTTTTTGTGTAAGCTTTTTTCCGGGTGTTGTGTGTCCTCTTGCCGCTTCATACCGACTCTTGTGATGCGTTAAAATGAATAACTTACCGTAGCTAAATAATTCCTAGGTGCGCCCGGGAATACCCTGCCGGCGTTCAGCCCTCCTATAAAGTAGCGCTCATCAAAAATGTTATTCACATTTAAAGCGAGGCCCACGTTGTTGTACTTGTAGTATAAAGCGGCTTTAGCTGTAAAGTAGCTTTGGAAAGCAATAACGTTATCTATCAAATTAGCCGCAGGGTCCACTGTTTGACTTTCGCTTACGTATCTTCCGCCCAGCCCAATACTGAAGTTGTCTAAAATTCCCGAGGAAAAAGTGTATTTACCCCAAAAGCCGGCGGTATGCTGTGGATTGTTATTTTCAAGCGATAATAGGTTTACTTCTTCGGAATCATCTAAGATCTTAACCTCGTTATAAGCGTAGTTAGCGGTTAAAGATAGGTTACCAGAGACACTACCGGTAATATCCAATTCTAGCCCCCGGCTTTCTTCCTCATCCAACTGGATCACACGGATAATACCTCCCGTAGACTGCGGGTCTTCGATAAGGCGACCGCTTTGGTTAATAAAATAAAAAGATACCTGTGCCAACAACCGGTCGTTGAAAAAGCTGGTTTTTGAACCAAATTCGATTTGCTGACTGGCTAAGGGGTCGAAGTTTGTGCCGGGATCGACGAGGTTCACCCCGTTGGGGATGGCCTGCAGGTCAAAAGATTCGGAGTAGCTGGCAAACAGGTTGACCTGGTTGGTCAGCTCATATGTCATCCCGAATCTCGGTAAAAACACCGTGTTATCGATGTTGTTCGAAAGATCTACACCATCGCCATCCAGCCCATCTTGGTCCAGTTCCTCGTAACGTAAGCCCAGTAATACATTGAACTTGTCTCCAATTTTCATTAAATCTTGCAGGTAATACCCCCTGTAGCTATTTTGTATTGTAAAACTCAATGGCACCGGGTTAAACGTGACCTGCAGCTGGTCTAAATTGTCGAACTCCACACGATCTGTGAATACAAGATTGGGCACACCATTGGCTTCGGATACGGCAATCCTGGTAGAAGACTGCTGGTCACTTTCAAAATAGTCAAAACCTGCTACCGCTTCGTGCCTGATACGGTCTCCTGTATTGAATTTTCCTACCAAATACATAGCAAGGAAATTAGAGGAAGCCGTGGTGATCCTGTCGTTGATGCTGCGGATGAGTTCTGTTCCGTCATCTGTGAAGATATTGTTAGAACGGGTCTCCAAGAAGTTCTGGTCAAAGTCTGACCGGGAGTAGGAAGCATTGATGGACAAAAAGTCCGTAAATCGGCGATTGGCAGATACGGTCAGGAAAGTGTTCGTATTCTGCCGGTTGTCATAGGGCTCTGCCGTGTTAAAGTTAATGGGAAGTGCGAAAAGATCACCTTGCAGTACAGGCATCCCCCTGTCCACCCCGGCTTGGTCGTTGGCCTGTGTATTGACCAGGTCAATATTTATACTGGTTTTATCATCGGGAAGGTAGGTTAACGAGGGAGCGATCAGCAGGTTCCTGTTGATCTGAAAATCCCGGAACGTTTCGGCGTCTTCCCAGGCCACATTGAGCCGGTAGAGTAAGCTTTTTTCATCGTTCAAAGGCCCTGTAATATCTGTCGTGGCGCGCATAGTCTCAAAACTGCCAAACGTAAAACTTGCCGAAGCCCTGTTTGTGGTCAGCGGTTTTTTGGTGACGGCGTTGATGATTCCCCCGGGAGAGCTATTGCCAAAAAGTGCTGCGGCTGGGCCCTTCACTACTTCTATACGTTCATAATGAGTCGTAACCGACGGGGCGGAAAAATCAGACGTAACAATAGCCCGGTTCCCGTTCACGTAGTTTTGTTGGATGTTGAAGCCCCTGGAGGTAAACTGCTCCGGCCGGAATTGGGTGATGCCCGCCACATTGTCGGAGATCTCATTTACCCTGAAGATCTGCTGGTCAACCATCACTTCTTTATTCAAGATAGCGATACTTTGCGGCACCAACTTGACGCTAGCTCCTGTTCGGGTACCAGCATAGGTGACATCCGGGGTATATTCCGTAAGCGTACGGCCGATCACCTCTACTTCCTGCAAAGAATAGATGGATTCCGTTAAAAATACATCCAATACCTTTTCCTGCCCCGCGTTGATGGAGAGGTCCTGCGAAAAAGTTTCGTAACCGATGTAAGATATTTTCAGCGTATAATTCCCGGGGTCAATGCTCGTGATCCTGTAATTACCTTGGGCATCAGACACTGCCCCCAGTGAAGTGGATTCCATCAAGATCACCGCACCAGTTACAGGTTCATTGGTACCTTCATCGATCACTTTGCCACGAAGAGAACCTTGCTGGGCTAAAAGAGCCAGGCTGGTGAAAGAGAAAAGAAAGCTAATGTATATTTTTTTCATTCAAATCGAAGTTCAGAAGGTTGAGCATGTAGGGAAAGAAGTGAGATACGTTGATTCTTTAATCATCTCGTAGTAATGCGCTATTATTGATAAAGGTCAGCGTATTTCCATGTTCAGATGAACCGTCTTTAAAAAGCACAAAGGTGCCAAATTGCCCTTCGTCCGTGGTATTCAAGGCAATGCTTGCGCTATTACTCACACGCTCACCGTTTACCGTCGCCCAGATCGGTAAAGGCAGCAACGAGGATTTCGCGAATAAGATCTCTGCGTTCTGCTGGTAGTTTAACGTGTCAAATTGCTCGACAACCCCTAGGCCACCGAATAAAAGATCTACCGGTACAATGTCGAAGCCTACTGCGCGAGCATCAATAAAAAGCACCATATCATTTACGCCGGGTGCCACATTCGCAGCGTCTAAGCCTACTAATGTGAGCGGAATGGTGTTTTCATTATACCTTTTCGCTACTAAAGATAATTCCGGGGCTTCCTGCGAACCGGTTAAATATAGTGTGTAGCTTCCTAATGCACTCAAAGCTCCCGTTACGGACAGTGTTGCGTTATTGTAGTTAACATTGAGTTCTACATTACCCTCCGCGTCTGCAGCTTCATCAAGATTGATGGGATAATACGTTTCATCAGCGTTTAAGGGAGCTACGGCATTGCCTTGGATATTGGCTGCAGGCACTTCCAGCCTGGCGGCTTCATCTCCCTCGATAGCATTGATCAATAAAACGGTAGCGATAAGAGGGTTAACGTCAATGTTAATGAAATCCCGTGCTTGCTGGTCATCGCGAAAAATGATCATGGATATTACGATCCTTCCCGAGATCCCGTCATCTAACCGCAATGTTGGTGTGGCGGTAGCGGCTCCTTCTAATGCAGGTTCAAATCCTTCCGGGGATTCAACGATTTCCCAACGATATTCAAATCCGAGGTTGTTCACGTCGGATGATGCCGAGCCGTCGAGATTAATGATGGTCCCGCTTTCATCGGTAAAAAACACGACGTCTTCCCCTGCTATGGGTAATAAAACGGTGAAATCCTGTTCGTCAAAATCAGAACAGGAAATGATAAGGATCGCGATGCTCAATACGGTAAGCGCGCGTTTCAATAAGTGCATCCAGCCAGTTTTTATTTAGATCAGTTACAAATAGAAGGCAAAACTAGCTAACAAATTTTATAGATTCAATCACTAGAAGTAGTGATTGAGAGGTGATTATTATCAGTTTTATCATGTGGTCTGACGATCCAGGTGTTCAAACAGCAAAAGAGATAAAAAAGTGCCGTTACGCCTTCAATTTCCCGATGAAAAACGAATAATCATTGAGTAACGCGAATTGACAGTAAGAAAATTTAAAACGCCCTCAACAAAATCAAAACACGTCATTATAAGGCTTTTGCTTGGGTAGGTGTGGTGCAGGAAACCGCGGTAATCTCCCGAACATGGGGCTGCTATGCCTTTTCCAATGCGTTTGCCTATAAAAAGCCTGTTAATGACGTATATTCTTTTATCGTCGTCACGAACCCAGCGGGCTGGCCTTAGTGATGCGTGAAGCGATCTCCCACTCGTGGAACGCGAACAAGGTCCATTCGATCACACACAAGAAGGGGGCAGCTTCGTAACCCGCTCACTGGCTATGCCCGCCTGCCTATGACAACCCTGTTCTTATCGTCATTGCGAACCCAAGGCTGGTTTGTAGGGCTAGCGGTGAAGCGATCCCCTGCTCGGGAAGCGGGAGCAAAGTCCATGCGGTATATCTCGTGGAGGGGCTGGCTTCGTAGCCCCTCCACGGGCATCGCCAGCCTACCTATGACATACTTTTGTTTTTTCGTCATCGCGAACCCAGTGTGTTGGCTTTGGCAAGGCGTGAAGCGATCCCCCACTCG
>JANQLQ010000272.1 GCA_028280565.1 Fulvivirga sp. | reverse complement strand
AAGGCTAATTCTTCGCCCAAACGGCCTGACAAACTCAACGAACCCCCTGCCAAAAGGACAACCTGGCGACCCCCAGAAGACCCCGAAATTAAACCCTCGCGAGGTTGCCACGCCCGATCATAAAATTGAAGGGAAGAGGTCATCAACCCAGCTGGACTTGCCGAATTGCCTGCATTAATCGGCAGTGTGACAAAATCCTTAAAACTTAACAGGACTTCCCCATTCTCATTCAAAAGATCTATGTCATAACTTACTACCTTGCTATTCTCTTTATTGTTTTTACTCTTCCTAGCATATCCCCAAAATTCGGATATCTGAGATAGATCTTTGTAGAGTAAAATTTCTTTAACGTAGTAAGGTAAGGACAAATCCTTCTTACCTGTAGATAAGTTTAAACCCATATATGCCTGCAATGCACTGTCGATAATTCCAGGTGAATACTTAAACCCTTCAATCGGATCGAGACATATTTTGGATAGTGCGGAAGTATCATTCAGATAAAGCCTTTCAACGCCCTGGTAGCTATGTCCAAGTTCCAAACCCACCTTTCCAAAAGACTCATAAATTTCATCTCCTGGAACAGAACGATGGTATTGCGATCTTAAATCGCTCAAATCATAAGCTGGAGGGGTTTCTTGTTTATCAAAAATAATAGTTCCCTTACAAAACTCTGTATTGCGATTGTCAGTCACCTCGAAATCAATATCTCCCTGTTTAGCAGAAAGATTAACATTAATTTCTTCCTTCGATCGGCCAATCTTTATTGGATTGAGCCAAAACATATTTCTTAAACCAAATACTTTTTGCCCAGTACCTCTTTCTCCAGCTTCATGAAGCAATTCGATATATGCGACACCCGGAAGAACTCTTTCTTTTTTTACAACATGGTCTTTTAAGAAGGTTTCTTCACCCGTAAAGGAACTTGAATAAGTTACCCTATTTAAATTTGAATTATTGATATGAAGTAATGGATGTATCCTTTCTTTTTTATAGACCTCTGTTTCATATTCTTCTTTGTCAAACCAATAAGCTTCCTTCACAAATGGATAAGTAGGTAAACTAATTTTATTTGGCTTTTGCTCATCGTAAATTAAACTCCAATCTATATCAATTCCATTTACCCAAAGTTGTGCTAAACTGCCCATTTCTTTATTTTGAATAGCACTTTTAAGATAAGCCTCTCCTGCTTTCCCTGTTAGATGAAAATTTGACTTACTGTCTCTTGCATTTCCTGTGAACAAATCGTCCCTTTCACCCAACAAAAAAGAATTCAACTTGGACAATAAGTCTTTGCCATCCGAAGCTACAAAAGCCAGGCGCTCTTCCATAGGTTCTCTACCTACTTGTAATACATAGGCTACATCAGCATAGTTGACCTTAGGGTGTTTAACAAGATACTTATGCAGATTTGATACCAGTGTTTTTAGTCTTTCTGTATTTCGTGCAGAGATCGGAACTACAACAGGGCTTTCCCAACTATGCTTCTCCTCCCGGTTGTCAATATATTCTTCTAGCACAACATGGGCGTTGGTTCCACTGAACCCGAAACTACTTACAGCACCTCTTCGCAAACCTTCCGTTTCATTTTCCCAATCAAGTAATTCTGTATTAATATAAAAGGGACTATTCTTTAAATCAATGTGTTCATTAAGCTGATGGTAATTACACAGGGGCGGTATTTGGCGATTTTTTAGACTAAAAATCAATTTTATTACGCCTGCAACACCCGCCGACGCCAGGGTGTGGCCAATATTGGCTTTTACACTACCTAAACTGCAGTAATTGCTTTTTTCAGTGAAATGTCTAAACGAAGACTTTAAGGCTTTCACTTCAATGGGATCCCCAAGTTTAGTGCCCGTACCGTGTGCTTCTACATAGCCAATGGTCCCAGGGTTAATATTAAACTTACTATAAACGTGCTTTTCTAATTCTAATTGAGCCCTTTCATTGGGTGCTGTTATACCATTTGTAGCACCATCCTGGTTAACTCCCCACCCTTTTACGATACCATATATCTGATCACCATCTTTTTCTGCATCCTTCAGTTTTTTTAGTACCAGAACTCCAACACCTTCAGCAGGGACAAAACCATTGGCTTGTTGATCAAACGTATGACATAGACCATCTTTACTTAACATACCTGCTTTGCTAGTCATAACATGCATATCCGGGGTCGTCAAAACACAAACACCACCAGCCAGGGCTATTTCACTATTTTCCATCAACAAACTATCACATGCTAGGGAAATAGCTACTAAAGAACTTGAACAGGCCGTATTAACTGAAACACATGGTCCTTTAAGATCTAAAATATAAGAAATTCGTGCACTTAATATTGAGTCATTATTTCCGGTGAGCGCATAAGAGTCAAGTTCCGATTTATTTTTTAGTATATCATGACCATAGTCGCTGTGCGCCACGCCGATAAAAACACCACATTTTCGTGAAGAAAGCTGATTAGAATTATATCCCGCATCCTCAATTGCCTTCCAGCTTTCTTCCAGGAAAATCCTTTGCTGTGGGTCCATCAATTCTGCTTCTTTAGGAGAAATATTAAAAAACAAAGGATCGAACATTTCAGTATCCTCCAATGTGCCCATCCATTTGCTATACGATTTACCCTTTGCCTTTGGATCAGTGTCAAAATAGATAGAACGTTCCCATCTGTCTTCGGAAACTTCCCTGATTGCATTTCTACCCTCCTTAATATTTTCCCAGAATGCTTCAGAATCAGACGAACCCGGCATTCTACATGATAAACCAATAATTGCAATATCCGTTTCCTGGTATATGAATTGATTGCTTTCCGGTTTTTCTTTAGTTTTTACGGCATTAAACTGGAGGTTCGAACAATTGGATAACTCGCTCTTAAATGACTGACCTTCATCGTCTGGCGCCTTCTCGACAAGCGGAAGTTGATCACACACATGCTCAGCTAGAATGGTCAGTGTAGAATAGCTATAGAGATCCGTGGCGGCTAGTTCAATAGAAAAGTGTTCATTTATTTTCTTGACCAGCTCAACACCAATAATTGAATCTAATCCAAGGTCTACAAACTTTTCTTCTGAATCAATTTGTTCTTCATCAATGTATAAAGATTCTGCTAATAACATTAACAACTTTTGAAATACTTGATTTAAATCGTACTGCCTTACTCGTTCCATATTATTGACCAATGTTGAATAGTTTTTATCTTTTCCGGCAGCGTTCGTAGTCCTAATATCGAATCTATTTGCCGGTGATAACTTTATCGTGGTATTCGTTTGAATTTCCGAATTCGAAGTAGATTCAACATCAGATAGAGAAATCTTAGGAGCAACATACTCTAAGCTCTCTTTCGTTTTTAATGTATCATCGGCATTCAAGTCTTCAGAAATCCAATGCCTGGCTTTGCTAAATGGATAATTTGGCAATTTGATTTTAATTGGTTTGCCTTCCGGATATAAGACTTGCCAGTCGACCTCCTCGCCTTTAAGCCAGAGAATGGCCATTTGCTCAATTTGACTCGTTTCCGAACAGGTGTTCTTAAAAGCAAAATTCGAATTACTTACCCCTTCATTGCTCTTCTTTATGTTATTTGAAAGAAAATTAGAGCTCTCCCCATTAATAAAGTATTTTAAATGTTCTCTTAATTCTTTAAGGTTATGAACTATTATAACAATTCTTTCCTGCATGGACTCTCTTCCCACTTGTAGTGAATAGGCTATGTTTGCTAAAGCTGCATCTTTTCTATTAATCAAATAGTCGAGTAGACTAGTTGCAACTTTATTCAAAGCTTCCTTATCCCTGGCGGAAAGTACGATCAACGCGGGCGAATCACTAACCTGGTAATTTCCAGGGTTGTTTTTATACTCCTCAACAACGACGTGTGAATTGGTTCCACCGATACCAAAACTACTTACTCCTGCCATTAATGGCTTCCCTCTTTGTGCAGGCAACCACTCATTAAGTTTATCATTAATATAAAACGGTGTTCCTTTTAACTCTATATGTTCGTTAAGCTTATTGAAATTAATAGTTGGGGGGATTTGTCGGTGTTTAATGGCAAGAAGAACTTTCATCAAACCAACGATACCTGAAGCAGCTTCTAAATGTCCAATATTTGACTTGACGGCCCCAAGTCCACACCAATTGTTCCTAATATCCTTATGGCTACCATCTCTAAGCTTTTCAAAAGCAAGGGACAGTCCTGTTACTTCAATTGGATCTCCCAGGCTTGTACCGGTTCCATGTGCCTCAATGTAACTAACATTATTGACGTCAATTCGAGCTCGCCTATAAACATCTTCTATCAAAGCAGATTGTCGTGAAGAATTTGGTACCGTGAGCCCAATTGATTGGCCTCCATGATTAACACCTGTGGCTTTAATTACACCATGTATATAGTCGCCATCTGATATTGCATCTTTAAGTGGTTTTAACAATATCATTACCGCCCCTTCTCCCCTGACATATCCATTAGCATCATGATCAAAAGTTTTACATTTACCATCTCTACTTAACATATTTGATTGGTAGTATGACAAACTCTTAAATGGATGACAAATGATATTAATTCCTCCGACAATCGCCTGCTTGCAACGTTTGCTTTTCAATGCAGTGACTGCTTCATGTATAGCAACTAGGGAGGACGAGCAAGCTGTGTCCACTAGAAGACTGGGCCCTTCTAAATCATAAAAAAAGGACAATCTATTGGCCATTAGAGCCAAAGAAGTGCCAGTTCCTGTTAATCTATTTTGATCGTCCTGAGAATTGAGCAACAGTTCGTAGTCGCTGCCACTTGCTCCAATATACACTCCTGTATTTGATTTTTTAAACTCAGAAGGTTTATACCCTGCATCTTCCAGGAGATGCCACGTTAGTTCCAGTAATATCCGCTGCTGAGGGTCAATTAACCTGGCCTCTCGTGGTGAAATTTTGAAAAAAGCCGCGTCAAAACAATCTATATCGTCTATAAAGCCTCCTTTATTCAGGCCATGATGCATCGTCCCAAGATCAACCCAATCCGGCCACAGGAATCTCTTTTTAGGTAATTGACTTATTGCAGACTTGCCATTGGCTAACGTATGCCAAAACTCTTCTTCAGTATTAGCACCTGGAATTCTAAGCGCTTTACCAATTATAGCAATATCACCACCTACTAAATGGCTATCTTCGTCTTCATGTAGATTTTTTTCCGAGGGCTCCCTAGATTCCTCACCTGTAATATTATTATTAGCCAAAAGATATGACGAAATTTCGTCAATATTAGATAATCCAAAAAACCGACTAGGATTACTATTTATTCTGTACGAACTTTTCAGATGTTCACTTAGCTCTATAAAAACAATAGACTCTATCCCTAAGGAATTCAAATCAGTGTTCTCGTCAATATTATCTAAATCAAACATTTTTAAAAAAAAGGTGGTTAAAACCTTGTTTAATCCCCCTTTTGATAAACTACTTAAGTTATTATCTACTCCAATTTTTGACAATGGCTCTTCGTTTATAAAAGATTCATCGTTATCCCTGGATTGTTGAAATGAAGAAACTTCACTTAATATGCCTTGCGTTTGATTGTAATTGTCTTTGATGAACGATAAAATTATCGATTCCTTCAATTCCTTTATTGTAAATACTTTGGCTATTAACTGTTTATCTGACTTGCGGTACAGGGATGAGGTTAACTTAATTTTATTTGGTTCCTTAAAGCTGAAAGTTTCCAGTTGGTATTCTAATATATCTTCCAGGTTGGCATTACCAAAATAAAATATGTCACGAGCTAAGCAAGTGCTATTTTCAGCCCACTCATCGGCATTTTGAGTTTTTTTTATGAATTTGTTGACATATAGACGTTCACATTTATCACTTATTTTTGGAAATGAAGCAAAATATAGCAACCCAACACCGTTGATATCATCATATGGATCAATTTCATAATTGCAGGTAAACAGAGGGGCTGAATATAGCTTAAAATCAGCTCCAAATAATTTCAAACTTAAGTTGAGCTTTTCTTCATCACTTAGCAACTCTGATTTAATTTTAATATATTCTTTGGCAAACTCCGGCAATTTAGAATGTGTTCTCAAATTCTTGTTAACAGTCACCAATGGAACACCCTTTTTCAACGTCTTATTATCTTCTAAACTTCTAACGGAAAAAACAGACATTAATGAGGCCTGGATGTTCTTGTTATCGCTTTTAAGCTCATGATTGCTAAAGAACATTTTATTTCCGTAGCGAGACAAAATAGATCTTATATGAATTTCATCATTCTCATCAAAGACAAAAAGACCTGCATTAGAACTCCAACTCATACGCACAAAACTGGCATAAAGTCTATTTCCATCACTATCAATCAAATCATTTGTATTTACCTTCAGTCCATCGGCTATCATTGACCAATGTATATCTCCAAATTCTTTAAGCATCCAGTTTTCATATATCCCTCCATATAGCATTTGAGGCATACCAAGTGAATATTTTCTTGAGCAAAATGTATTTTCCAAATCTTTCGCTAAGGATAAGCAGTGTGAAGTTTCGGGTTTATTTGATGGATTCATCGAATCATCAAATAAGCCCCCCACTACGAGGACGCCCTTACTCCACATTCTTTTCGAGTCGGAATTGCTATTTTCTAAAATACCCAGAATTTTTATATCATTATCTTGAGGTAGTGATGAGATAATTTCGCGAATAAACGGATGTTCATAAAGACCATTGGACCCTGGTGAAAACTGATTCAAACTGTAACTTAGTAATTCGTCAATAGGCAATAAAATAGAAAAATAAACATCCCTTTCTATGAAGACTTTTGCTATGAAATTTATCAACTCCTTTGACAAGTCAAGTTTATTGTTGCCTTTAAGAATATGAACTATTACTACAGATTGCAGTTCAACATTTTTCCTGGAATTATCAGTCTTACTATCAAGGGAAGTAATTTGAGGGTTGATTTGCTCTACTTGGGAAAAACCATGTATTTGACCATCCAATTCCAAAACATACATATCTTGAAAATTACTTTCCTTCATGTTTTGAATTTCTTTAAAAGACCACACATGAGCCGTACTGACAGCGCTGCTCATTTGATTTAAATCTTGAATGTCAACTTCTTTTAAAGGACGAATTGAATAGTTCACTCTTGTTATATAGATTTTGGAAAATGGAAATTAGACGAAATCCATTTGCAATATGTAATACAATATCTTTGAGTTAAGAACAACTATAATTTTGAGCTGATATCCGGTAAAATTCTTCAGTTGAATTTTTGGGACCAGCAGAGATATGATACAATTGATCATAAACCTGAAAAGGCATTCCTTTTCCTATAATATAAAATGATTCTTTGCACCAGGGACCTTCTTCCAAGCCTGATAATACTTTTTTATTCCTTGGATTAACCAAACACAGCATGCGAACAAAATCCTTGCCTGACCTGGGTTCAAAGAGGTAAAACTGGTATCCACAAGTACCGTGATCGTTTATTTTTTGTACGACTACATTTCCTTTTAAAGAAAAAGTGGTTCTAAAAGGTTTACGTCTCTGGAATAGTTTCCAGTAAATACTTTCAGCAGGCCCTTGATTGAAGTCACTCATGGTGAGTGAAAATCTAATAATATTGATTACTTTCCTTTGATAAAGATGATTCCAGTTAACGAGCTGTTTTACGAAAGCTTTATAATAAATCTGTTTACAAGCTTGTATAGACTGAAAACCCCCGGCTCTGTACTTGTTATCAATGTTTTCATTTCGCGACATTAGCCTTGAATTTTCGAGTTAAATTCAAAATAACAATGACCGAATTTGACTGCAACCAATATCTTACTACGACTTCATTTTGGACCTCCGTGATTAAAGAACAAGGAGTCATCCATTGCGTTAGGGCTAGTCAAACATTCGGTTTAATCAGTAAATAATATAAACTATACCTTTAAATCACCGGAGAAGAATTCATTGATTACGTCTTAGGTGAATATACTCGGCTACGTGTAAGTAAATAGTTACGAACTAAAAACCCCCTATAACTGTTTTTTAGTTTTAGAAAGCACTACAAAATTGCTAAATCAATAATATGAAGAAACCAAATTTTTCATTATTATCAAAATTTGTTAATATTTCATAATCCTAAAAATTTCCCTATAAAAACCGCCACATAGCAAACACGCTAAACCCACAACTGTTTGATTAAAAAAAAGCCAGCCAGTAAAATACATCAACTATCTGACCTAAGATTACAGACCAAGGAATCCATTTCTCAATTTTCCTGGTAGGATTAATTCAAAAGTTCATTTTGAGCTTTCGAATTAATCCTACCAGAAACCTGTTTTAAGGGTTGATCTTTAGTAAAAACCAGAACAACACTACATTGTGTCACCATACAACATCTTCGTTCACTTCATGAATGAATAACCTTCTTCTTGTCAGGCTATTCATGCAATTTCTCCCCAGTCCGTCTGCTACCCGAACAATTCCTGCTCAAGTAACCCAATAAGTTCTTTTAACTGCTCTATGGCGCTCACATCCTTTTCCTTGATAGCGGTATTAATAGCCGACATAATCCTCCCCTTAAGTTTGATCAGCCGGTCATCCTTATCCAAAAATAAGGGTTCCTTTTCCTGTAGCGCCTCTTTGGCTTTTGAAACCCTCTCGTCATGCAGTTTGTCCAGCCGCTCTTCAACCTCATCCAAAGCTCTTTTTCGTATTACCTGGGCTTTGTTATAAATATCTGCCTCGTTTTTTATGGTTGTTCTTTTATCATCGGCATGAGATGAGAGTAGTTGAATATCAGATTTTTTTACCTTCACCTCACCTGCCAATATTTTTATTTTGAGAACCGGGTTTGAACGCCCAATAACTTGCATACCCATCGCATACTTTGCATCCCGTTTAACTGTACTCTCACTTACCTTAAATTCCCTACTTAGCATTTCACTGGTAGACGGCTCATTTTTACCCTTCGATTCAACGTATTCATACCCTCCTTTTATCTTTTTGTTTTTTAGGTATTTCAAGCCACGATAGTAACTCATTTGGTCTTGGGTCAGGTTTCTTCTACCCAATTGATTGTTGATCATCCAAAGCTTAACCTCCTCTATGTTTTTGAAATTAAGTTTGGTGATCTTAAAGTTGATTTTGTGCTTGGTACAAATGTCATACCTGTGATGACCATCAATCAAGACTAACTCATACTTTTTTTCCCAAACCGTCAGCGGATCTCTACATCCATTCGCAAGAATATTCGCCTCAAGTTGTTCCTTCTCCTTTTTGGTTAAAGGAATAATAAATTCCCTTAACTCCCCTATCAATTTCAAATCCATCAAAGCTCTTATTTTCCATTTCTAAGTGTTCATCCATGAAAAAAACTAACATGATGATTTTTCATAGATACTAATCCATAATTTTAACCGGGCTATAAAATTAAAAATAAAAACGATAATCAGATTTATAAAAATCTTCTGAATCGATACATTAACAAAGTGTTTCCGTAAAGCGAGCAAAGATGATATAAACTAATTATTAAAGTATTTCATCATTAAAATTAGTTTTTATAAGATTATCAGGTTATAGTTTTATAACACTTTACTTAATATACTTTCCCCTTCCGATATGTTCTTTTTCTGACATCCAGTTGAATATTCAAGCCAATGCAACTGCATATAATGCTTACCAGTTAACTGCATTACTTCACAGCTAAAGGCATAGTTATGTGCAGGACCAAGTAATATACTCGCATCACAAAAGAAAACAAGATTAGCCGTGGCATCTCTGTTCAAGTGTATCAACCCATCAATTTCCTTACGAAAGGGATTGAACGGGCCCTTTTTCAAGCACTGAAACCACCCTTTAAAACTGTGATGCATTACTGCCTCTACCTCTAAAAAAAAACCCATTTCCGATTCCCAGCTTCCTATGAGTGTAAGCGTGTTGGGGGTATGATTTGTCATCTGTCAATAAAGATTAGTGTTTAAAGATGGTACATTTACATGAAAAGATCAATACTAATATAATTTAAATCATAAAAACAAAAAGTTCAATTGAAGGTTCACAAACTAATAATTTCATAAGTAAATGAAAATCAATATATTGAACCAATAGTACACTTTGCAAGTGAGGCATTAAAAAAATATTATATATTGTGATTTATACAGTAAAAATTATGATTTATAAAATATGAATTAATGGAATTTCACTACTTCTATTCATGTATATAATTTGTCATCTTTTGGGCTAGTATTCCACCGAAACAGGTATAATGTTCAACCAAAATGATCTATGGTTATCTTCTAACTTCAAGGTGGATGGGCAATCTGACAATGTCGTTATCATGAATATAGCCAGTCGTTTTCAGTATCTCAATTTAAATTACAACCCATCCAAAACACAGCCAAATGCACTATTATTTCATAGTACCAAGTTCACATAGCGTATTCCAACAAACGATGGTGATTTTGGGATGGCAAAACTGCTGTTTTATGCACTATCCGTACATATTAATTCGAAAAATCCTATGTGTCATCAATTAAAATCCCTTGTGATGAATACACTCAAACAAAGCATAATAAATCACATGCAAGCAGAAGAAAAACCATTAGGAAAAGTGAGTAAATCATTCATGCAAAAATCTAAATTGTTTATTGTGCTATAGTCAACTGAAAATCAATGCTTTATTATTAAATATCGGGAAGTAACCCCGCAAAAACCAACAACGTAAAACAACAAAACATCATTTACGGCCTTTATAGGTCGTTTTTTGCTTTTAGGTCTTCGCTGAACCGCCATATTTTGCTAGAATTTGTAGCTCAACTCATGCCTCGCTAGGTATCTTAAGTTCGAGGTACAAATCAGGGGATAAATTATGATACATACAGGTACACTCGTAGGCTCTTGGATATAAACTGATACAAAAAATATGAGTACAAGTACCAGGATGTCTAAGGTGTGTGAGCATTGTAACCAAGAGTTCATTGCTCACACAACATTAAGCAAGCAACCTTATAAATAATTGAGCCCTCCCTCGGCGAAGAGGTTGATCAATTATTTCATAGTCCCCTGCCAATTCATCCCAAATGAGAAGCCTACTCTCCGGCTGCTTAACCTTCTCGTTATAGTCGTAGGAGTATTCTATGATGGTGAGAACATAGACTTTAATACCCTGGTAGGCATCTCTGAAAAAATTGTGAAAGCAGTCGATTTACCTGTAAGTGTTGACATTGAAGCCGGCTTTTCAGAGGATCCCGTAACTATTGTCAAACATGCTTTGATGGTGGTCGAGATAGGTTACTTTTGATGCTACCATATGAATGGGAATATCATAGACATCGATAGACAAGAACGGAATTACTATGAAACCTATCCTGGAAAAAGTACCCGACTATGTAAATGCTTCTTTTGCCGTAAAAAGAGAGATTATACCCCATATTGATATGCCTTGGCACTACCATCCCGAACATCAGTTGATTTATGTAAAGAAAGGTTACGGGACACGATTGGTGGGAAGCCACATCGGAAATTTCTATGATGGAGATATGGCCCTGGTAGGATCAAACCTCCCCCATGTATGGAAAAATGATGATGACTTTTATAAGAATGACAATTCGAAAATAGCAGATCTGTATGTTATTCATTTTTTGATTGAAAAAATAGCCGCATCACTTTTTCCTTTACCAGAAATGGATAACATAAAAAAACTGTTAATAAGGAGTAACAAAGGACTTTTAATAACAGGCAGAACACATTCGATCGTAGCAAAAAAAATCGAAACGCTTTATCACGCGAAAGGATTTCAGCGTATTCTTTTATTACTTGAAATCCTGGATATATTGGCTGAATCCAAAAGCCTATTGCCACTGTCTTCCGAGGGTTTCCATATAGGAAGGAGTGAATTAGATGAAGAAAGAATGCGTAAGGTACATGACTATGTTATGTTGAATTATCACAAAGAAATGAGTGTCCAGGTGATCGCCGAAATGCTTCATCTCACTAAGTCATCTTTTTGCAGATATTTTAAATCAAGAACCCTGAAGACGTTCAGTAGGTTCTTAAACGAGATTCGAATAGGTAAAGCGAGCCGCCTCTTAATTGCAAACGACCAAACTGTTCTTGAAATCTCAAAAGCCGTCGGATACAAAAATATAACACATTTCAATAGGCAGTTCAAGCAGATTACTAGTAAAACACCAAAACAGTTCTCCTCAGAATACCGCACTTAGCATAATCTCCAATCTCAAACCTCTAACAATAATTCAACGGTATTTCTATATCACTTAGTTGGCCGATTTACACTATAAATCCATAGACTAACACCCTGTTATCAGGTTACTATTTATTCTCTATTAAATTCAGTATATGCAGTGTCTGAGTTTTTATATTAGGTCACCTATTACGACAAAGTATTCTTAAAAAGTGGCTTTATCAAAAAGAAGTAAGTAAACGGTGATCAGATTAAGGAAACACCAGGTTTTTAAAGCACTCAGATTGGCGGTACTGGTACTGTCCTCTCCAATTATCAACGTCAATGGACAAGAGATTCCCTTACCCAACAAGTCACCAATACCTGTTGAGATCATGTTTGGCAACGAAGAAATATATTATCTGACCATCTTAAATCTTCCATTTGAAAAAAATAGTAGGTTTGGATATTTTGGCGTCGGTTCAGCTTTGGTTCCATACGAAAATGGAAGGGGCAATAATGAAATTGTCATTTCTAATGCATTGACATACAGATTTGTGCCAAAAATGTACGCTACAACGGGATTGCAAATTCATTATGCCAAAGGTGCAGTCCCTTTCGCAGGTCTTCAGTTTTTTTCTGCAAACCCCACATGGTTGGTTTTATTCAATCCTGTTTTTCAGATAGCACCCACTATTAATTTTGAAACAGTAGGTGTTATTGAATACAAACCAATGTTGTTAAAAAGTCTAAGGCTCTACTCCAGGTTACAAGGCATTTACAATCAAAATCTAGATGATGGAATTCATGAAAGGAGTTTACTCTATGTAAGGATTGGAGTATCAGTAGGTAAAACGAGTTTTGGTATAGGGTTAAACAATGATTTTTATGGTGCTAACAAACGAAGTGAGCATAATCACGGCATTTTCATAAATCATCTTTTTTGAAGTGATGTAGGTTCGTCAATCAATTTCTCCTCCCCAATTATAGGGTAAGTGCCTGGTGTGGTAATCAACGGAGAATGTGACGGCATTTATCACCACAAACACCACAAAGAGATCGATCTGTTATGACTTGAAGGGAGATGCAACACTCATTGATCTCGACAATAATATAGAACACCATCATGTAAAACAGGGCTAGATTCAATGGTAAAGAAGATCCCTTTGTGATTCTTTGAGCTTTGATGCCTCGATGGCTTGGGAAGCTTCGCCAACCAGGTGCAAATATGCTAAGGTTCTCCAAGCTGACTCGCCAAAACTATCTTGAATAACATCAAAGTGACAAATCGTTATCGAGTCCAGTTTTATAGAGAGATATGCCGGAGAAGGGCTGTACCGACATCATCCTAAAAAGACTTGATTATGTACATTTCGATTATATTTATACCGAATACAGTATTAAATAAAGCCTAAAAAACAAGTATTATTTCCAAAACTCTAAAAGATCTTGATCAGCTGGGTGAGAATATCAAACTAGCTCAAAAGAGGCGTAAGCTAACTCACTAAGCAGGTAGCGGAGGGGCAGGTATACTTTCTTATCAAATTTAATTTTCAAGGGCATTTTAAGAACGAGACTGGGAAAAATAGCTAACCGTCCAATTACACTTAGTTTAACAGTGAACTTTGAGAATTAAAAGGACTCTTTTTCTACCTGTTTGTAGTCTTAAGTCTTAAGGGTTTTTAATAATCTTAAGTATTAAAAACTACTTCTTAACTTCATCTAGCTATGTTACCAACATTCAATTTCCCTCACATTCATACTGGATACATTAAATCAATCCTATGCGGAGGGTTGTTCTTTCAATTTTTGTCAGTCCAAGCCACCAACTACTATGTGTCTACCACGGGCATTGACACGTCTTCCAGGGACGGTAAATCTTCCGGGGCTGCTTGGAAAACACTCGCATATGCCTGTGAAAGAGTCCCTGGAGGGAGTCATACGATCATTTTGTCTCCCGGCATTTACCAAGAAACAAGTGTTTCATATCCAAAATCAGGTGTTAGAATCTTAGGATATGCACACGCAGGCAGCAATAAAACAACGATCAAAGCTCCTGCAAATTGGAGCTATAGTGGAAACTCCTGCGAGTTTCCCGATACAAATGTGAATTACATCCCCGATGGATATCTCATAAAAGTGCTGCAAGAATCAAATGTGACCATTTCACAGGTAGAATTTGAAGGCGGTATTAATAAAGCCCACGGCGCCATTTTCGCAAATAGGAGTGATAACGTCACCATAGACAAAGTGGCCGTTAGAAACTTCAGCTTCTCTGGGGCTATCTTGAATCTTTGTACAAATTCATCAGTAAAAAATAGCAGTTTTTACAACTCAGCATCTACTAAAATATGCGATGCCTCCAAACTGGGGGGACTGACTACACGCTATTTGTCACATTCTGAGATAAGCAGGAACTACTTTAAAACGGATAAATCAAAAGGATATGGATATCGCGGGAGAGGGCATGAAAATGTCAAGATCTATGACAATACCTTCGATATACACGGAGGGTATTTCGACATTGAGATCGCTCATTTTCATGAATTTGGCGCCGAAATCTACAATAACAGCTTCAGGGGGCCTGTCTCCGTTCCCAAGGAGGGTGGACAACAAAACCCTCAAAACAGGGGCTATAAATATTCTATACATATTCATGATAATACTTCTACCTCGGCATATGCCATAGAGGGGTCCAGGAGTTATTTAGAAATAGATCATAATATTTTTCTAAGTACCACTTCAACAGGGGGTCGTATTTACAGCGATTTTGGTGTTAGATGCGACGGCCCGGTGAACATACATCATAACATTGTAGAAAGTGCTGATCGTGGCTTCATTTTTAAGCAAGACGGGTACCTTAATAATTTAAACGTTTACAACAACACGGTCTATTTAGACGATAGCTATAACAACTATTTCATAGACACCTACCGAACCACTACTTCGTCCAATTGGGAAGTGAAAAATAACATTGTAGTAGCCCCTGCTTCAAAGCCAGGATATTTTAAAACCGGTACCACTGTGAAGAACTTCGTGGCAGAGAAAAATGTGTATCAAAATATCCACGATGTTCCAAGTGGTAATTATGAACGTGATCCGGGTCTAAATCTATCCGGTGACCAGGCAACCCCCTACTATTATCCCTCAGCACCCTACAGTTTTGTTGTCGATTATGGGATAGACGTTGGATTAAGTTTTAAAGGGTCTGCACCGGACATCGGTGCCTTGGAGTTTGATCCTCAGCAATTTAACGACGAAGCCATCATAATAGGGCTACAAAATAAATCTTCAAACCACTACCTCCGATATCAGAATAATGTGGTGAGCATGTATAATCTCACTCCAAGTCAAGTGCAAAACTGGGATTCGCATAAATTTCATCTTACGATTTTAAATGATGGAAGCTATGCCCTTAAACATATTTCATCCGGCAAATATCTCTGGTACAAGAATCATGCGATTACAATGATCAACCTCGACGCAAACCAGCTACAGCAATACTCCTCACATAAATTTCTAATGGAAATCCTGGATGATGGCTACCTATGGATTAAGCATAAAAACACCGGCTTATACCTATATGATAAACTAGCCAATGGGCTACAGTTCTTACCGACTGTGAACGTTGCATGGAATGGGCCAAAATGGACCGTAGATGAAATTTCAAACCCTAATACCCGGCAGCTCACACGAACTAATATGTCGGCGCCAATAGGAACAACACAAGATGAATTTGAGAAGTTGAGCCTATATCCCAATCCAGTTACTGGGAAATTAATAATAGATATCAATCCAAGGACAAGACTTGAACGTATCAACCTCTATTCGATAGAAGGAGCACTGATGAATTCAATTCAAGTCAATGACGGGATCAAGCAAAAAAAAATTGACATGTCTTACTTTAAGCCCGGTATTTATATCATCCATGTATATACCGAGCAAAGCCAAGAAAGATTTACGATACTTAAAAACTAGTACTACTTAGCCAGGTTTAAGTCATTGATAACCAGTTTAAAGTATTGATTCGTGGGTCTTTAGTCTTGAGTAGTTGTTGGGGTAAGTTTATTTTTGGTGCTGTAGTTAGGGCGCTTTCTGTCTTGATTTAGGTGTTCGTTAGGTACCCGCATTGCAAATGCTGGCGTTCGTGTCCTGTGTTATTCATGGGTCCGCGTTGCAAACACGGACCAGTTTAGGGAGTGGTGTTGGGTGCACCCTATCCACAGGCATACTTCCCAGCTAAACGGACCCTTTTTCATCTCCAAAATGCCGGGGCTGGCAGCGCAATGGGTTTTTATTTTATGGTAAAATTTACGTTCTATGTCCTACACGGCCTCTTTAAATCTACCACTCAATACTCACGACTCCATACTATGGACTGAATAGTAGGATGAGTAGGTTTGAGAGATTGGAAGGTTCTCGATCAGTCGGCAGTAGGCAAAGGGCAGTAGGCAAAAAAAGAAGATTGCCCTTTGCCCTTTGCCAACTGCTAACTTTAAGAAGGACCTCATAATTCCGCTTAAACTGCTCATTTCCAGGTTCCCATTACCCGAAACATCTTAAGAGTATAGCTTACTTGCTAAAAGTAAACGTTTTCCTATCATATCCAATTTTCAAGGGTGCCCTATTTAGTCATCAAATAAGCCTATTTGATGACTACCTTGTGGCCAGGCCCCCTCATGCCGCAGCAGCCATTCCTTTTTGTCCAGGCCTCCTCCATATCCAGTCAACTTTCCATTGCTGCCAATGACGCGATGACATGGATAAATTATGGATATCGGATTTTTTCCATTAGTTAACCCAACTGCACGAACAGCCCCAGGACTACCAATTCGTTTTGCTATATCCAAATAAGATACTGTCTTTCCATAAGGTATAGTAAAAAGTTCATTCCATACTCTTTTTTGAAAACCAGTTCCATTGAACTTCACCGGGATATCAAATACTTTTAGATGACCTTCGAAATAATGTTGTAGTTGCTGGGTAGTCTCACGAAAGATTGGTGAGTCATTTTCTTTGACACCCTCACCTTGGGGAAGAAAACCAAAGTCGTTACTCTCTTTATGAAAGTAGAGTCCTGTCAGAAAATCACCCTCTGAAATTAACAGCAGCTTTCCTACGGGTGAATCAATTTTTGTATGGATCTTAGTTTTTTTCATTCTCTTTTTGTCGATGACAGCATTTTCCAAAGGTGATGCGTTGCATAAGACCTGTAAGGCTGCCAAGGGTTACTGATGGAGGTAATTTCCTTTTTACTTTTCGTGCCCAAAGCTTTTTGTACGCCTAAATCCGAGGTAGGAAATGCATCTGGCCAAGAAATTCCACGCATCAGCATATATTCTATGGTCCACGGACCAATTCCCGGGATCTTTTCCAATTCCAGCTTCAGCTCTTCGATATTGGCGCCTGGTGTAAAGTCCAGCCTTCCTTGTTCGAAAGCTTTAGCAACCGATATGATCGTCTCTGCCCGCTTGTAAGGCATTCCAAGAGAAGCGATTTTACTCGCATCTGTTTTAGCAACTACCCCTGGTAAGGGTGATATCCTTTCCAAACCTGGAATAGGCGTTTCGAAAACCTCTCCAAAAGTTGAAACATACCTATTCATGAGCGTTGTAGCCGCTTTCACACTGATCCTTTGACCTAAAATGACCCTAACAAGCATCTCGAATGGATCAAAAGAACCGGGAGACCTCAAGCCAGTATTGTCAGAAACACTTTGCTTTAAGATTGGATCCTTCTCCAGCTGGGCGTTAATCCTCAACGGATCAGCATGAACATCAAACTGGCGCTTAATTTTTGCAATAACCTCTGAAACAATTGGGTGTAGGCTATAGCTTATATGAATTGAAAGATGTAGATCCTTTTCACTGAGTGATACTGAAAACCACCCTTTGTACTCTCCTATTTGGACCGTTCGATAATAAACACCGTCACTTACCATTTCTGCGGCGTGAGCACTTCTCCCATGGAAATAGCTAATGATATAATCCCAATCATAGGGAACTCGAAATCCACATTTCAAGTGGATCGTTTTGTGCTTCAACTCCCTTTCCTGGGTCTTCGATTGCCGCCTGGTACCAGAGGGAGTAAGGTTGTATTGTTGCTTAAATGCCTCATTGAACCTTCTTAAACTTTTAAATCCACTTGCAAAAGCAACCTGGGTAACGGAAAGATCCGAATCACCCAGTAATTGTTTGGCCCGGAGTAAACGAATGCTTTGTAAGTATTTGATTGGAGTTACACCCAGGTCTTCAACAAAGCTACGTCTTAAATGCCGAGTACTTACCTCTAAGTCTAAAGCAAGATCTTCTAGTGTCCAATCCTGGGTAATCGCGTACTCGATCTTTTGGGTAGCTCGATGCACTAGGTTTGATATGTCCTCAGCATTGTATGAATACGGGGAACGTTCAGGTTTACAGCGCAGGCAGGGCCTAAAGCCAGCCTGCTCAGCCAGCACGGCGGATGGATAAAACTTACAGTTAGAAAACTTAGCTTGGGGGGCAGGACATATGGGTCTGCAATAGATCCCCGTGCTGGTTATGCCGACAAAGATCAATCCATCGAACCTTCGATCCCGATTCTTGAATATCTCGTATGCAATTTCAGAAGTAAACTTGGTTTGATTCCCCATGTCACCGAGCTAAACTAATAAGTGCAAAACGTAACCACTGGCGCTTTTCGGACATCAATAAAAATACAAACGGAAGTTTTGATATTTAACATCTTATCTAGACTTTAGGTACAGCCCTCAAGCCCGGCTGGCTGTTTGTAGGAGGAATATTAAAGTTTTATGATTGATTTTAATGGGGGAACAGAACCTATAGAAAATGATTGAAGCCGACATACATACACTATACAAATCAGACTTTTACCGAATCCTTGATTTCAAATGCAAATGTATTGACTGCCGTACTTCCAAACCAGAATACAGCGAATCATTCAGTATTAGCTTTGTTAGGAAAGGGAATTTTCTTTTTAACACTTTTAGAAATTCACATGATTCCTACACGGGTTGTGTCCTGGTGACAAAACCAGGATATGAGAGAACTGTTACCCACGCACATGCCATACCTGACCAATGCACCATTTTTGACTTCACCAATAATTTTTATAATGAAATTGTAGCGTCGTACTCTTCGTTAAAATTTCTGTTTAACAATGATATCCATTCATCACTTGTAAAGACAAACCCAGAAGCAGAAGTACTTCACAAAAATGTACTATCGAATATATGGAGAAAAGAAACGGAAAAATTAAGGATGGACAGTATCGTTCTTGAAATAATTGAGAATATATTCAGTAAGGTTGACCATTATCAACAAGATTTTCATCTGCCTCAAAATCTTAAAAAATATCATTTAACTACCATCGAAGATGTAAAGGACTATATGCTAAAGAATTATCAAAATGATATTTCACTTTTGCAATTGGCTCGGCACTGTCATGTGAGTCCCTTTCATTTCAGTCGTATTTTTAAAAAAGTAACATCGTACTCACCCTACCAATTTCTGACAACCGTAAGATTGAAAAATTCAGAATTATTAATAAAAGAAACAACAGGGTTAATTATTGATATTGCATTGCAATCAGGTTTTAATAGCATTGAACATTTTACGACCTCCTTTTCTAAAAAATTCGGAATCTCCCCCGCTGCGTACAGAAACTCACAATGATCTCCAAAAGAGCAAGATTCCTTAAGTCGCTCTTTGCTGGCAAGCCTACTTTCACAACAGGACTTAATTTTTAAAAAAATGAAAGAAAGACTTTTAAGCATTCTCAAAAAGTCAAGAAATTACACACTTGCCGTAGCTGATGCCATGCCCGAAAACGCATTCAACACTAAGCTAATCCGTGAAAGTTGGGAATTTGGCGATCTATTAAATCACATAGCGTATGGCATCCAGTGGTGGGATTCTAGCGTTATCAAGAACATAAAGACGGACTGGATAGAACCTGCAACGCCAGGTAATAAACAGGCTATCTTAAAGTACTTAGGTGAAAGTTATGATATGCTGCGACAAACCGTAGATAAGAGCGAAATATCGGATGATCTCATGTATGGCTTCAATGCAACACTTGATCATGTAACCCATCACCGAGGACAGGCTGTTCTATTTCTTCGACATAACAAAATCACCCCTCCAGGATATGATTATTAAGGGTATTTAGTGATTTAACCCGGATCATGCCTTAGGATTCGTTATGAAAGTTTGAAATAGTTTGAGCTTGGAATAGAATCCAAAGGCATGATCCGGGTTTAAGAGAACGTATAGAATGATATGACAAAGCAGAAAATGGAGAATAGTTTTCTTGAAGAGTTAAGATTTGAACCCTTGACGAAAGACAACTGGAACAAATTTGTCGAAATGTTTGGTGGGAAAGGAGGCTGTGGATACTGTTGGTGTATGCACTTTAGATTAAACAAAGCAGATTATGAGGAAGGAAAAGTGCATGATGGGAATAAAAATGCAATGAAACAACTGGTTTGGGACAATCAACCCACAGGACTTCTCGGGTTTTATGAAGAAATTCCAATTGCTTGGTGTGCATTTTCCCCACGAGAAGATTTCATTCGACTTCAAAAGTCAAGAGTTCACAAACCCATTGACGATAACAAAGTATGGTCAGTTCCTTGCACCTTTGTGGCAAAAGATTTTAGGAAACAAGGAGTATCTGTAGCGCTATTAAAAGGACTTGTAAAGTATGCCAAAGAAAAAGGGATCAAAATCATCGAAGCCTATCCTACTATCCCGACACAAGAAAAATTACCAGATGCCTTTGCTTGGATTGGTTTGTACAAATCATTTGAAAGAGCAGGGTTTGAGATCGTGGATACAACATCCAAACACCGACCTATGGTTAGGTATTACATCGACTAAAAAGGCAGTAGCCAGGATATTGGCAATAGCACCGCTCATGGATGTAAATTGAGCACATGTACTCCTATCAGCAGCGGCACCTAATTCGGTCAACGGAAACTATGCTAAAGTTAACGGATTGAACGTAAGTTAAGTGATTTCCTGAATTCCAATGGTGACTGGTTGGTCTTTGATCTAAACAATTTGCTGAAGGATTGTGGATAGTCAAACCCTAATTGATATGCAATTTGGCTTACCGATAGATCTGTGGTAGAAAGTTTTTCTTTCGCAGCATCAATCAACTTGTTATGGATATAATATTGGGTGGACTGACCTGTCAAATGTTTCAGCAAGGAGCTTAAGTAATTAGGAGTTAAGTTTAACTGGTCTGCAATATCCGTTACCGATAGCATCCCATGCTCTATGAAGTTTTCACTTCTAAAATACTCGTCGAGTATTTCCTCAAACTTTTCCAGGATACGATGATTCATGGGTTTGCGTGTGATGAATTGGCGTTCGTAGAAACGATTGGAGTAGGCCAACAGTGTATCCATGAGGGAGACAATGATCTGTTGACTGTGCTTATCGATAACAGATTGATATTCCTGTTCTATGTTTGCAATGATCGTATTTAATGCCTGCTCCTCTCGTTCAGATAAAAAAAGTGCCTCATGAATAGAGTACTTGAAAAAATCGTAGTTTTTAATCGTTTTCGCTAGTGATGTTCCATACAAAAAATCAGGGTGGACGAGCAACATCCATCCTGATTTTTGAGATGGTTCTTTCCCATCCCCCTGGACACCAAAAAGTTGCCCTGGCGCTAGGAAAAACATGACCCCTTCATCATAATCGTATTGATTCTGACCATACTTCATCTTGAATTCATGATCAAAATTTCGCTTTAGGGCCACCAAGTAAAAGTCAAAGATCCAGTTTTTAAAGCGATCTTCTTCGGGCACTTTTACCTGGCTATAATCTACAATGCTGACCAGGGGGTGCACAGGTTTGCCTAAACCACGGATCTTATGGTACTGGTTTATGGTCTTTATATGGTGCAGTTCTACAGGCATGTTTCCAGGTTATAACTAATGGCGAGCTAAGCTTTTTGATAAGCAGTTGCAAAGTCCCCGGCAAAATCTCTCAATTTCACTTTCCCAAAGGTTTGTGGTTTATCCTGGTTGTAGTGTTCATACAATAATCCACTGCGGATGGCCGCATACATTTCTGTCATTTTCTCGGCTATTTTTGGTTGCATTCCCACCTTTACCAAACTTTCTCGCAGCTGATCGTCTGTAATTTGTACCCATTTCAAGTTAGGCTTTCCGATCGCTGAACCTAAAGTACTCGCTAATTCTTTGTAAGTCACCTCTTCACCTGCAACGTACAAGGCCTTTCGTCCTGTAGCAGGAATGTTGATTTCTTCTACGATACGATCAACAATATCCTCAATGGAAACCCATGCGTTCAGGTCATCTTCTGCCAAGTTGCTTGCCATAACCCCCTGGTTCTTGACCATATCGATATACTGAAAGAGATTATAGTAAATCTCCACCGGTCTCACATGAGTGACCGCCACGTCGCCAGGTAGACTATCCAGTCTATTCTCTACATGATAGGTGCCTTCTAAAATTCCGTTCCCCTTCTCCAAGTGTGCACCAATACTGCTGAGGTTTACGACACGTTTAATTTCCGATCGCATTAAGGCATCTACAAAACTATTCCCAAGTTCTATAAAATACCCAAGTAAGTCCAACTCATGGTCGAAATAATTAGCCGGTGGAACCATGGTATAAACCAAATCAGCCCCTTTAAAAGTAGAGGCCAAAAAGTCCGTGTCTTGTAATTTACCAATAGCAGGAGTAGCTCCTAATGCCGAGATTTCTTTACTCCTTTCCGGGTTACTACTGATCACAGTCACCGCGTGTCCTTGTTCGATCAACTTCCCTGTTAAAGGCTTCCCAATATGTCCTATTGAACCTGTCAATATAATTTTCATTTCTACCTTATTTTATATGGTATACTCTTGCAGACGATGGTGTTAATTGTCTTCTGTGTTCATGTTTTTATTTTTAGGAAAGCTTGTTTCAATAGGTCCGTCAAATATCACGTAGGCCGTACAACGCTTCGATAAGCAGTTCGCAGCATGAAGCTCATCAGCGGGTTGATATAAATACGATCCTGGCGTAAGGATGGTCGCCGTTTCCTCACTGCCGCTTGTATCCCAATGTTTCATTGCCCCTTCAATAAGCCAGAGGCTATAATTATGCGTATGATTGTGCAGCCTACCACTCCCGGAGTAGTTTTGTCCATACCTGAACAAGGTCAAAGAAGGTCCGCTGGCCGGATCGCCTTCTAAAACATACAGTTGAGGCCCATTAGGTTTATCTTCATGGAGTGGGTGGAAATTGCAGTCAAGTGCATCACCAAAGGGCATAATTACCAATTGCCCATTCCTCTCATTATTAGTCTGCATGGTTTTTGAAGCCTGTGCAAGAATACTTCCCCTGGACAAACTGACAATAGCAAAAACAATGAGTGCCTTAGCCAAGTTGTGTAAGCCCGATGCGTATATTTCTTTTCTTCTCGTAGGGTTACTTCTAAGTTTTGTATGCATTTCTTCCTAGTCTTTGTTCAAAACAAAGGTCAGAACCAACCCCGGAACATTATTAATCGAATCTATGGAGTTTGTGTTTAAAACTAAGAATGAGATATCATAGCATTCATCAGCCATCATCACTTCCTGTTTATGCGCTAAACCCAATCGATCATTGATACATTGAAAATAAGCTACCCGTTACCAGATAGCTCATATCATTTGATACAAAATCTAAATCCGACTCAAAGGCAGTATAAAATATAGTATTAACCTGGACTCGATTAAAAAATGAACGTCATTCCGCGTCGGTGGCTGTGGGAAGGCTAATGGCGAGAGCCGCCCCGTGGGATCCCTTTGGGAGAATCTACTTTGTCGTAGAACGGAAGTTAATCCCCAGTTTAAAGACTGTGAAAGTATGCTAAACCTCATGCTAAGCCTAGACTGCCATGATTTTAAATCGAGTTGAGGTTATTAAATAGAATACAGGTTACTCCTGCTTCAACGTTTGAGAAGGGTTGATGTGAGCGGCTTTCAGTGCCTGGCTACTTACAGTAACCCAGGCGATGAGTAATGATAATAGGCCAGCTGCACCAAACACCCACAAGCTCATACTTGTTTTATAGGCAAATGAATCCAACCAGGCAGCCACTGCATAGTAAGATATGGGTAAGGAAACCAGGACAGCTATTCCGACGAGTTTGGTGAAGGAGGCAGATAGCACCAGTACAATACGCCCCGAAGAGGCTCCCAAAACTTTTCGTATGCCAATCTCTTTGGTCCTGCTTTGAACAGTGAAGGCTGCTAACCCAAAGAGTCCCAGGCAAGAGACCAGGATCGTCACCGCTGAAAAATAGGTGGATAATTTACTCACTTGCTGTTCAGCAGTATAAAGCTGTTGATAGCTACTATCCAAAAAGGCGTAGTCAAAGATGAACCCTGGGTTAAAGGATGAATATAGTCGTTGTATGGCGCTTAAAGTCTCGGATTGCCTACCTGGCGCTAGTCGAACCACCACATAACGCAGGCGCCTGTCTTGTGGCCAGAAGAAGGAAGGACTTACTTTGGTATGGATAGATTCATAATGAAAATCCCGGAGTACCCCGATAACCTGTAGATCATACCGATCCCAAAGTCGTACACGCTTTCCGATAACTTCCTCGGCATTAAACCCCATCACCTGGAGCGCGGATTCGTTGATAACAACCCGAGTGGTGTCGGCGCCAAATTCTTTGCTAAACCACCGGCCTGAAACAAGCTTCATATCCAGGGTTTTAAGAAAATCCTCATCTACCCGGACATTCTCGAAGATGACTTCTTCATCCGTTGGCTTACCTTCCCATTCCAGCCCTGTGGTAGATGTCATCTGTTGTATCATATTGTGGCTTGAGCTACTCGCACTCACCACCCCGGGAGTTGACCGAAGTTTATTGAAAAATACTTCACGTTTATTCGGAATACTTCCATCCTGGCGAAAAACAACCACATTTTCACGATCGTAACCTAAGTTCTTATTAAAAGCATAGCGAATTTGTTTATGAACCATTATCACACCAATCATCAAGGCAATGGTAACTGTAAACTGGAATATCACCAGTCCTTTGCGCACCCATAACTCGCCAAGAGAGGTTTTGATATCTCCTTTAAAGATCACGGTAGGATTGAAATGGGTTAAGTAAACCGCAGGATAGCTGCCTGCAAGTAATCCACAAATAAAAACCACTGCTAAGATCAACCCGGTATTTACCCAGGATAACCCCAAGCTCATAGATTTTCCTGTGACCTCATTAAAATGTGGCAATAGCAAAAAAGCAAGTATTACGGCCACAAGAGCGGCAAACAATGCTATAAGCCAAGATTCGACCAGGTACTGGTAGATCAATATTTTACGCTGGGCGCCTATAGCCTTTCTTACACCAACTTCCTTAGCGCGTTTAGAAGCAGCCGCAGTGGAAAGGTTCATAAAATTGATACATGCGATCACCAGCAATATGACGGCGATAAGGATAAAGAGACGTACATACGTGATGCGTCCACCATCCGGGTAACCATCGGTGAAATTACCGAATAGATATTGCTCCGAATACTTTTTTAAGAAAAGTTCGACTGTATTCCTATCCTCGTTTTTTTCATTGACATAGTTGGCTATTTTCGAGGTTACTTCGCCTGGATCTACCCCTGGGTGCAGCATAACAAAAGTATGTGGCCCATTATTTCCCCATTCCGTTACCCATTGATTTTCCTCTTTGTACACTTCATAAGGTAACAGGTAATCAAACTGTAAGGTAGAGTTGGCAGGAACATCTTCCAATACCCCACTCACAACAAAATCCCTATTTTCCTCGTAGCGGATCGTCTTACCTATCGCCGATGCTACGTTCCCAAACAGCGTAGTGGCCAGGCTTTCGGAGATACACATCGAGGATTTATCTGCCAGCACCGTCGCTACATTGCCAATTTTCAGTGGATAAGAGAACATCTTTAAGAAATCTGTATCTACATGCAACCCAATTTCCTTGTAGGATTGGTTGTCAAAGGAAAGCTGGGACTCCCTTATCCTAGACGTACCTGAGGCATATTTAATCCCTGGGAAATCTACTTTTAGGTTCTCTGCCAAGACCCCGGGGGTGGCATTGGTGGCCAGTCGATCATTTGCATAGGTTTGGATCTCCATGACACGGTATAGGTGATCATCGTTCTCATGGAATTTATTCACGCTTAATTCGTCCCTTACCCACAATAAGATGAAGAGTGCACAGGTAAAACCTGTTGTAAGACCGGTTAAATTAATAAGAAAAGAAGCGCGGTGCTTTTTGAAATTCCGTAAGGCTAAGAAAATGTGATGCTTGAACATGAGATTAAACGTTTTAATTGGGGTATATTCAATAGACCGTACAATGCCGGGACGAAAGAGTTTTAGTACTTCGACAAGAAACAACCAGTTGGCACGTCTTCTGCTTTTGGTATGAATAAGATCTTGATATAGTTCTGTAAGATCACCTTCCAGGTACTTTAGCAGGTCGCGCCGGCAAAACCATCGAAAGAATCGAGAAGGAATTTTTGGAGGAGTGATCATGAGTAGACCGTGAACTTCATATCGAGTACTACCCGTGGTATTGCCTCCCAAAGCCTATTTCGTATCTCGCGAGTCGTGGCAAGTGCCTGCTTGCCAGCGGCGGTTATTTCAACATACTTTTTAGGACGGCCTCCGCGTATCGTGGTAGCTTCTCCCTCCCTAGATTTTAGATACCCCTTTTTTTCCAATCGCTGCAGGCATGATTGTAAAGCTCCAACACTTACTTTACGACCTTGTGTTTCCTCTATTTGTTGCTTTATGCTGATCCCGTAGGCATTTCCATGCAAGATGGCTACAGTAAGCATTACTATCTCTTCGAATTCACCAATTTGATACTTTCCCATAGTTTTTTCCTATTTGAAGTATTGTAAAGAAAGTCAATAAAAAGGTTTTTTCCTAATTGAAGTATTCCACCATCCAAGGCTCACAGGATGACTGACCAGCAAATCGGAATTTTAGGATGGCAACAGCCCGGCCATGATTTGTGACAATTTGGCTTATCGTTATTTTTTATTTATTCTCTTTGTCTCCAGTCTACACCTCCCCATCATAAAACATTGATAACCATTAAATTTTTAATTTTCGTTAAAAAACAATTATAGCATTACATCACAAAAATCTTTTGGTTAATAGCGTGAGTTCGATATAAGAATGAGGCTAGATGAATAGTAAAAAAGACCCCTTAGTGATTCTTTGAGCTTTAGTGCTTTGGTGGCCGGGGGAAGCTTCACCACCAAGGCACGAATGCACTAAGGCACACCAAGCTCACTAGCGAAAACTACCCCACCCTAGTCGGGGGACCCCCTCCCTAGTCGTAGGTTAAGCGTAGCGGTCCTACGACTCAATGAATGGAGAGAGCGTCCGCTCGTAAATGGCCTTTGATCGTACACTTAAAAGCAGGGAGGCTGCTACATTAATTCGAAATCCATCCTCCCGTTTAAATCATTATGGCCACTTTTTTTCGCGGTAGACTCGTTGTTGGAAGAATGATCCCATCCTTTTTGAAAAGAGGGCATTGACGAGATAGATCGAGCGGACGCTCTTCCGGGGTTTAGGTCGGAGGACCGCTACGCTTAACCTCCGACCAGGGTGGGTTGGCGATTTGTCTTCCCATGAGCCGGTCCAAGAAAACTAATACATTTATAGCCGTTCCCTCTTTCTTCTTAACCGAAATACCTCGGGTGTCTCATTAGTAAGCTTGTAAAAAGTGGTGGTAAAACTTGAATGGCTCTGAAACCCCAAGTCATAGCCAATATTAGATACCAATAGGTCCGTTTCTGCCAATAAGGCTTTCGCTTTTTGTATTTTACATTGCAAGATGTATTGATAAGGCGTTATCCCTAGGTATCTTTTAAAATTCCTTATAAAATGGTGAGGCTTCCAATCCGTCAGGCCGGCTAAGTTATCAATTGAAAATTTGTCTCCAAGGTGGCTATGAATGTAGTCTGTGACTTTCCTGAGCTTGTAAGGAATTTCGCTAGTAGGCTGGCTATTATTCCTGCCTGGGTCCAGTTGGCGATGTTGATGGTTCGAAAAAGCTATCTCTATCGTAGTGACGATATCGTCTGGCTTAAAAGGTTTCACAATATACCCCATAGGACGAGTTTGTTTGGCCTCCTCCAGTGTTACTTTATCCACTAACGAGGTAATGTAAACAAAAGGGATCGTATCTCTTTCCAACAAATGCCTACCCACATCTATGCCTTCATTCTGGCCATTAAGATGGATGTCGATCAGCACCATGCCGGGGGCCAAGCAATCGATTTGGTTCAAAGCCTCCTTGGCACAGCTCGATATGGAGACAACTTCCCAATCCTGCTTCTTCAAGATCCGTTCTATATCCGCCGCAATAATGAGCTCATCTTCAACTATGAGTATTCTTTCCCGGTCCATTCGAAAAGCTTTTAGGTAATTCTTTGAAACAGATAGTGACTAGGGTACCGTCATTCGAATTAATCTTCATTTTACCCTTTAATTGTCTTACCAACAGGTCCACTATTTTCAGGCCGTAGGACGTTACATCTTTTTCAAGCACGTCCTCCGGCACACCTATGCCATCATCCCCTATCTCGATTTTTAAGCTGTTTTCATTTTTCATCAAAACATTTAAAAACAGGTGGCCCGGTTTATTACTCGGAAAGGCATGTTTGAAGGCGTTAAAAACAAGCTCGTTAACAATTACACCCAACAAAATAGTAAAATCCATAGTAAAGTAGTGATCGTCTGAATTTACATGGTAGGTAACCCTCTTATCCTCAAATCCAAAAGACTGGTAAATGGCATTTACCAGCCGTTGTAAGTACTCCTTAAAATTGACCTGGTTCAGATTATCGGTCGAGTAAAGTATTTGATGTACCAGTACCATCGAAGTGATCCGGGCATTACTGCGTTCAAGGAAAAGGTTGACCTTAGGGTCATTGACCTGGTCGGCCTGCAGGTTCAACAAGCTTAGGACTAGCTGTAGATTGTTTTTCACCCTATGGTGGATCTCTTTAATGAGAATCTCTCTTTCATCAAGGGCTACCTGCAGTTGTTTTCTATTTTCAACAAGGATCTTATTTTTATATTCTATCTCACTATTTTTTGCGGCAAGTTCTGTATTTAACTTTTCCTTGATCTTTGATTGGTATAGGATACCTCCGCCGATCAGTAAGGCAATGGAAAGCCCTCCTAATAAGATATGGTTGTGATATTTTTGCCTTGTGATCCTTAGCTCATGTGTCTTGTTTTCAGAATTCAAGAATTCAATTTCTTTTTCCTTTTCGAGAACTTCATACTTAGTTTGTAGTTCTCTTAGCTTGTCCTTGTTGATAATATTCTCTACACTATCAGTGATCTTGTTGTACGCCATATAGTTAGCCAGGGATGACTTGAAATCTCCTTGCAGGGAATCTAGTTGGACCATTCGTTGGTAGATCAAGCGCAGCCCCCGGGCATCTTGTATCTCCCGGCATGTTTCCAGGGCATCGGCCAGCACTTGGCGTGATTCTTTCAAGTTCCCTTCCCGGGTATGGAGGTCAGCAAGGCTGATCATCGCCATGACATACTTATTGAAGTCCTCGATCTTCTTAAAAAGCTGGATAGCGAGGTTGTTGTAGTAAAGCTGTGATTCTGTGTCTTTCTTTTCGAAATACGATATGGCCAGGTTCGTGTAAATAGCACCCGTTACCAGGTCGCTTTTCAGCATGCCTGCATAGATAAGTGCCTCCTCCAAGTATTGGATCGATTCGTCGATATTGTCAAGCCCTAGGTTAGCGGCACTGAGATTCATGAGGTTAACGCAGATCATTTTGAGTTGATTGATCTGCCTATTGATCTTTAATGATCGATTGAAATTGGGGATGGCTTTGGTGTATTCTGTCCTTTTCAGGAATAGCACACCTATGTTATTATAAATTATGGCCTGCATACGGTGAGCTCCTGCAGCTTCATATAGCCGTATTGCCTGCAGGTTATGCTCCAGCGACCTATCAAGACTTCCTGTGTTACTATGGTATAGGCCTAATACCTTGTAATAGTCCCCAAGTATCCTATCATCGTCATTCGATGCTAAAAAGGCCTCGGCTTTTTTTAAGCAGTATTCCGTGGAGTCTAATTTGCGTAAAAATGCATAGCATGCGCCAAGATCCAGGTAGGCTTTAAACATGAGCGCCTCGGCACCCAAGGCCTGCGCAATACGTAGTTTTTCTATTTCCCAGGGTTTTTGCCCGGAATAATCGCCTATGCCAAGGTAATAACTGGCGAGCTCGTTATAACCGTTGTACAGCATTCGATCATCAGAAGAAGCTCGGCTTAAGCTAATTACCTGTTGCGCAAATACCTTAGCCGCATCAGCTTGCATGGCATTGTAGGCCTTTGCCAGTTCATTGTAAATTGCTACGTTTTGCGGGGCGACAGGTCTATTTGCTAGTAATTCTTTGAGGCTGTCAATCTTGTTTTGAGGTCCCTGCAAGACCTGGGAAAACATGACACCCTGTACACAGAAAACTTGCCACATCGCAGTGAGCCAGATCGATTTGAAATCCATAAGCACACGATGTTTTCTTCAAAACCAGTATTTTCATTGGTTTTGTCTTGCTGGGGTTGCAAGTAGCCTGTAATCAACACAACGAACTTAGTCCTTAAAAATGATCCAACACCATTGAAAAAATTATAAATCCCTACCTTGGTGCTGTTAAAGCGATAATCTCATCTTTAGCATCGTATTTTGAGCCCAAACCGCCCATTTCAAAGGCCGTATTTCCACCCACAATTAAGATCTGTTTATAGGTCTTCAAATATTAAAAGCTAATTCATTGATTATAAGAATCTTAAAATATCAGTACTGGAACATCAAGTGGTGTATGGAAGGGAGACATCCAGGAACAGCACGGCACACTTGAGGCCTGTGGGCAAGCGGCACATTGCTTTAAAACCTCCCTAGCTGAGAATGCTTACGGGTATAATCGCCTTATGCCCTATTAGAAAGTGATACCTGTCTGTGAATGATATTGTTATAAAAATGGACCACTTAGGATAAAATGTTACCAAGCAGGTCAAAATCTTACCTTCAACGCCGGTGAAATTTTCATGTGATCCAGCTACACCCTTCTTAGAATAGGTCATACTCCACGTGAATTTCGGGTTGAGCGTAGTAAAAATATATCTAAAAAAGAAAATAAACGTCTTTGCGAGGGTTTTGGGGAGTTTTGGAGTTGAAAAGCCACGGCAATCCGCTCAAACATGGGGACTGCCACGCCTTTTCCTACCCCTTAGCCTGCAAAAAAGGCTCGCAGTGACGATAATAAGTATTTGTTTTTGAGTTTATTACATCCGAAACTCACGTTTACTTAGTACTTAATGTTAGCACAGAAGTAAACCACCATGATTCACTGTTAAATTCCGCCATCCCTATGATCCTGTTTTGATCGTTTATATCTAAAATATCCAAAACCTTCCATTTTGCAGGCAGGTCTTGTATGACCGAATCTAATGCATAAAACTTCCCCCCCTGCCATACAAATGCCTCCTCTCCTCTTTTTCCAACAACTATCCCTAAATTATTGATCGCCCTAGGCATAGCTATCAACAGGTCATGCCAATCAAATTCCGATGTTTTAGCTATAGCACGATCCCAAAAAAAACCATATTCCTTACCCGTTAGTGGGTGTATCCATGTACCAACCACCTGGTCATGGTCATTGATGGCCAAAGCATTTCCCTGGTAGCCATCAAGCAGCCGGTAAGTCGAATCCTGGTCAGCAAAATACGGGTAAACGGAAAGCATATTCTCCCCGGAGCTGAAACCTTGTGACTGTCCGCAATAGTGTCCTTTATTGTTGAGGTCCATTACCTGGGCAGAAAGGTTATAGACATGAGCCACAAGGAAACCGGCTTTCTCTACATGCCGATCATGAAGGTCGACGATGTACCCTTGTGTCACTACTTCGGGGTTATGGATCTTATGAACGCGTTGACGGTATGCATTGGCAGCGCCCGGTTGATCAGTCTTTTCCAGGCGCGAATGGGGTATGATCACAGTGGTGGCAACTTTATTTCCAAGCATGGCATTTGCCCTACTTTTTCCATCGTTACGAAATACTGGTGCCGGTTCGGTACTTTCATGTGAGGGTATTGTCCACGCCTGTTGCTGGGCGGTCCCATCAAGTGTAGCATTCATCACGATCATCCCATTAGCGCCTAAATCCACCGGTTCACACCCGGGATACTCGCCCAGCAGCACAGGTGTATACCCATGCCGTGACTTTCTTAGTATGAAAACCTGCCTGCTGCCCAGGTCATGAACGGAGCCTAAACTTCCCAAAATAATCCCCTGGTCAGAAATGGCGTGCAGTTGAGGATCTATCCTGTAAACAGCATCCAATCTCGATCGAAGGATATCCGTAAGATTAACAAATCCCTGGGCGCCAAGCTTAGCACCCCCGAGGGAAATAGCCGCCATCAACAAAACGCCATAACAGCTTTTCATGGTGCGATCATTTGACTACCATTATTTTTTGCATGAACTGGTTCGATCCCCATGAGACCCTGGCCATATACAGGCCCGGTATAAGATGAGTGGTAGGTATTTGGATCGGTCCGTGGCCCGGTTTCTGAAACCTTTGATCAAGGACGATTTCACCCTCGGTATTCATAAGGGTAACCTCTACCTGCCCCACGCCGTCTACCTGGTGTGAGGGGAATTCAATGCTCATCATACCCGGCACAGGGTTAGGGAATATACGCACTTCGTTATTGGCAACACTAGATGGTGAGTTTGCGGGAATACTACTACCCGGGCAGTTCTCAACGCTTAGCTGTACGGTGCCCAGAGAAGTACCCCCATTGAGCACTTCCAAGCGAAGCTCTAGGAACAAGACCGGGTCTCCGGCACCGAAATCTTGTCCCAATGCAAGCATATATCCCTGTGGATCGCCTACGGCGGGGGTGTATATAAGCTCGTTTATAGTGGTGTCAAATGCGGAATATCTCAGCATAGACAGCTTCACCTGGCTTCCATCTGCACGTGTCCCGTTTGTAATATTCACCTGTCCCGGCACAAACGCCCTCCTTAATTTACGACTGGGTTCAATAGCCATGGGTTCCGGTAAAAAAACACCCGGGACACCATCGAAACCAGCTTCAACAACGATCGTATTGCAATGCCAAATCTGGCAGACACCATTAGTAGGCACAGGATACTTTTCTTCAAAAGATGCCCCATTGGATACAAGAAGTGAAAGAGGCTCATCCAATGCCTCACATGGCGGTTCATAGTGCCCGCTGAATACATCGATAAAAATCGGGCGACCCTGTACTACCTTTATCTCTCCTGCCGAAGCCACAGCCGCGCCACCGATAAATTCAGAATGGACAGCCTTGTCATTCTTTGCTATATACAAGCGCCCCATACAATCTAGGGCATAGGGCATTACAGTAGTATCGACAGGCTCCTGCCTTTCATCCAGGATCAACCCGTTTGCATCAAATGTCACCTGTAACAATTCCCTGTCGTATGGCGCCTGTCGGTAATACACATTGTCCAAAAAATCAACATCCAGTCTCCAAAAGGTCTCATCCATTCCATAAAGTGCATAGGGGCTGTCCCCATCATACCCGGGTGTGGGGAAATTAGGCCCCAGGATCCGGGCAATTTCATACCCCGCCGATGTGACCATTGATGTGTTTCGCTCAAGGTAATCATCGGCATACGAAATGGGGTCGAGGTATTCCGCTCCTGTCGTGATCCGGCCTTCACTACCAAAGTTGTCACTGGTTATCCTGAAAGAAAGCTCATTAGCCGGCAGGCTGGGATCAAGTTTATACCAGTCCGCCAGCGAGATCCACCCGTCTTCTACGTAGTCGTAGCACATTGCTGCCAACAGGCCAGGGAAGTGGCTTTCTTTATTTTTTATGAATCGCTCTCCGGGCGAGCCGTCATTTCTAACGGTCACATCTTCTTCTGTATAAGGTTGGGTAATGAGGATGATCAAATGGTTAGGATCACTTTGCGGCAGGTCCAGGTTCTGCCCTATTACATAACGGGAATAATATCCCTCTATACACTCGGTGTTGGCAGTATTGAACCCGGAGGGATCAAATGTCAACCCCAGGAATTCGTCAAATGTATAGGCCAATCGCTTTTGTTCGGCACTAATGGGTTCGGTGTCATCATTATCATAGAGCTCTCCCAAGCTACTGTTGACCTGCATAAGTTGATCCCTGGAAAATGATCGGAGTTGGTCAAGCGTATAACAACCTGGGCCGGGATCAGTCGGGCAGTTTTCGATTACCACCGTCACTGCGCCTGCCCCAGTGCCACCATTAAGCACGACCAGCGAAAGGCTAGAAAAAATAACCGTGTCCCCAACATTTAACCACTGCCCGGGCGCTAAGCTGTATGCCGTAGGGTCTCCGGGGACAGGCTCATAGAACAATTCATATACCATTTCCCACCCAAACGTCGTCAGCCTCACTTGGCTGCCGGGAGGTCTTACTCCACCGGTAACACTTACCCTTTCAGGCACAAACATTCTCCTGTAAGGCGCAATGGGGCTGCTTCCGGGACCAAAGTTACCAGGAGTTCCATCAAAGCTGGCTTCAATTGAAATCGTATTACAGTGCCATGCTTGGCAAACCTCCTCGAGAGGTTCCGGGTACTTTTCTTCAAAGGTATATCCCTGGGATACTAACAGGGCCAAAGGAACGTCTAAAAATTCGCAGGCATGTTCGTAATGCCCACTGAATAGATCAACAAAAATTGGTTCACCTTCTTCAACAATTATCTGTCCTGCTGAAGCCAAGGCGCCTCCCCCGGTGAATTGAGAATGACTGAATAGCTCATCTTTGGCGATGTAAAAACGCCCCATACAATCTTGGGCATAAGATACATTATCTACATTGACAGGTTCCCCATTTTCATCTAGCACTAGGCCTTCATCGCTGAAGGTGACTTCCAGTAATTCCCTATCGAAGGGGGCTTGAATGTAGGGAGAATCCCCGATAAGCTCGGCATCCAGCGTCCAGAACCCTGTCAACATTTGTTTTAACGTATACTGGTCATTGGCCTCGTATCCCGGGGTTGGGAAGTTGGGTCCTAAAATTTTCGAAATATCATAACCAAAAGATCCTATGGCCTGGGTTTTCTGTACGAGGTAATTATCGGCATATGTACCTTGCGCCAGGTACTCGCCTGCCGTAGTGATCCTCCCGGTCTCGTAAAAATTACTATTGGTCATCCTGAACGCAAATCCCGGCTCGGGCAGATCAGGATCAAGTTTATACCATTGTGCCAGCGACACCCACCCCGAATCCATGGGTTCGTAACACATCGCCTCCAGTAGGGCAAAGTAATTGTCCGTTTTGTCCTGGACGAATCGTTGCCCCGGAAGTCCATCGTTGCGCACCGCCACATCTTCTTCCGTGTAAGGATGTGAAATAAGTATGATCAAACGATCGGGATCACTTTCCGGGAGGTCAGGGTTTTCGCCAATGGCATACCGCGAATAATAGCCGGGTATACATTCGGTATTAGCGGTATTAAAATTCGAAGGTTCAAACTCTTGTAACAAAAACTCTTCCAGCGTATAGGCTAACCGTTTTTGCTGATCAACGACAGCTACACCATCGTCATTGTCATACAATTCTACCAGGTCACTGTCGATCCGTGAAAGTTCGTCCCTGGATAGTGACCTTAACTGCCGAAGTGTATAACAACCTGGGTCGGGTTCTGCCGGGCAGTTTTCGATCGTGGCTTCTACTATTCCAAGATCAGACCCGCCATCGATCACTTTGAATACAAAGTTTTTGTAAAGAGCCGTATCTCCATGGTTAAAGTCCTGCCCCGGCGCCAATGTATATGCTGCCGGGTCCGCCGGAGCCGGTTCGTATACCAACTCATTGACATTTCCTCCCCCCCGAAGGGTAAGCATTACCTGGCTACCGGCCGGCCTAGTTCCATTGATCACATTCACCTTCCCGGGCACCATCATTTTCCTGTACAGGGCCCTGGGGTCGTCTCTCGGGCCGAATGACTTAGGAGCCCCGTCAAAATTTGCCCGGGTGGAAATGGTATTGCAGTACCAGGCCTGGCATACCTCTCCCTCTGCACCTTCCCGCACGGTAAGATAGGCCTCTTCAAACGGTGTGCCGGCATTCCCCAGCAGTTCAATAGGCTGCTCTAAAAACTCACATGAAGGTGGCTTGTAGTGGCCGCTGAATAAGTCTATAAAGGTGGGTTTACCCCCCCGGACGCTGACCCTTCCTGCCGAAGCAACAGCTCCTCCTCCCAAATATTGCGAATGAAAAGATATTGAACTCTTGGCGATGTACAACCGACCCATGCAGTCCATGACATAATCGACCATCGGTACATCTACAATGTCCCCGTTTTCATCCCGTATGAGTCCATTATTACCCAAAGTCACCTCGAAAGGCGCTCTCCTGGAAGGAGATTGATAATAGTCTACTACGTTGGCGAAATTGGGGTCAGCATCCAACTCCCAGTAACGCGGTACCATCGCTCTAAGGCTGTAAGAACTATTCCCTTCATAACCCGGAGTTGGGAAGTTTGGCCCATAAAGCTCGGAGATCCCGTACCCCGCCTCGGCGATTTGCTGGGCTTGGGAGGTAAGAAAATTATAAGCATCAGTATTCGTAACAAGGTACTCCCCTTGAGGGGTGATCCTCCCTTTATTGCTAAAGTTATGATTAGTCATCCGCAAAGAAAGTTCAGCAACAGGCTGATCGGGATCTAGCTTGTACCACTCGGCCAACGAGATCCACCCATCATCCACTTTCTCATAGCACATAGCCCTCAGTATGTCTCCATAGTACCGTGTCTTGTCTTGCATTGCCCCATCTTCTTCCGCCAGGGTTGCATCCGCTTCCGTATAAGGATGGGTGACCAGGATCATTTCCCTATTGGGATCCCCGGCAGGAAGGTCCGGGTTCCGGCCAATGAAATACCTCGAGTAATACCCGGATATACATTCCGTATTGGCGGTGTTGAACCCTGTAGGGTCAAATTCCAGTGCCAAAAATTCCTCCAATGTATAAGCAAGTCGTTTTTGCCGGGCACCAGGGGGTATGCCGTCATCGATATCATATAGCGCTCCCAGGTCACTGTCGATCCCGGCAAGCTCTTCCCTTGAAAAAGACCTCAATTCATCCAATGTATAGCATTCATTGGCCTCATCAGCCGGGCAGTTTTCGATTTTCATTTCCACCGTTCCATCCTTGGTGCCTCCATAGATCACTTTCACACTTAGATTTATCATATTGTAAAGCACAGAGTCCCCGGCATTTAGGGCCTGACCGGGTGACAGGACGTACCTCGTCGTATTGAGGGGGTCAGGTTGATAGAAAAGTTCATTTGGCTCTCTCCTTTGACCTGGCCCGAATATGGCCAGTTTGACCTGGCTACCTGCCGGCCTTTCCCCGGCCGTCACTACGACTTCTCCCGGAATAAACATCCTTCTGACCAGTGTGTCAGGGTCGTTTTCTCCCGGTCCGAAAGTAACAGGGATACCATCAAAGTTCGCTTCCAGTAAAATAGTATTACAGTACCAGGATTGGCATATACCTCGTGGCGGTCGCGGATACTTTTCTTCGAAGGAATGCCCGTTAGACGCTAAAAGTGACAGGGGCAGATCAAGAAATTCACAAGGGGGTTCGTAATGACCACTACGAACATCTATAAAAACAGGCTGGCCTTCTTCCACTTTGATGTCACCGGCCGAAGCTAGCGCGGCTCCCCCAAGTAATTCGGAATGATAGATGTAGCCTGCCCGGGCAATATAAAGACGTCCCATGCAATCCTGCAAGTAAGAGGTAATCTCACCGAAGTCCAGGGGTTGTCCTTCCTCGTCCAGGATCAGCCCGTTGGCATCGAAGGTGACCTCCGAACGCACCCTTTCATAAGGTGCTTGGTTATAATAGGGTTTCCTCTGAAGCTGGTCAAAAGGATCTGCGTCAAAATCCCATAGACCGGCTTTCATTTGACGAAGCGTAAGCGTACTGTTACCGTCATAGCCCGGGGTCGGGAAATTGGGGCCGTAGATCCCCGAGATGCTATACCCGGCTGCCTGGATCACAGGGGTTTTGAGCTCAAGATAGTCAGCGGCCTGTAAGGCTTCATCGAGGAACTCGCCTCCTGCTGTTATCCTTCCCAGGCCACCAAAGTTTCTATTCGTCATGCGTATCGAAAAACCGGGCCCTGATAGTGTAGAATCGAGTTTGTGCCATTCTGCCATGGAGATCCACCCGTCATCTACCTCCTCGTAGCACATGGCGCTTAACAAGAAGAAATAGTTTTCTGCTTTATCACGTATAAACTCCTCTTCAGGGGTACCGTCAATGCGTACTGTTACATCTTCTTCCGAATAAGGGTGCGTTATGAGGATCATGTATTTGTCCGGGTCATCATCTGGCAGGTCGGGATTTTCCCCGATCACGTACCGGGAATAGTACCCTGGAATACACTCGGTATTGGCCGTATTGTTCATCGATGGGTCAAATTCCTGGCCCAGGAATTCATCCAGGGTATAGGCCAGTCGCTTTTGCTGGTCACTGCCGGGGGGAATACCGTCATCATTATCATACAGGTCCGCTAAGGCAAAATTGATGTCAAAGAGTTCCTCCCGCGATAAAGACCTCAATTCTTCCAAGGAATAGCATTCGTTTACGGGCACTTCACAGGAAATCGGGTCATCTATCTCTATGTCCGGGTCCGGGAGCGTTTCAAACGGAAGAGAAGGGTCCAGCCGTAGCGCTTGAAAGGCCAGGTCGTATTGCTTTAATTGTTGGTTCGGCTCGGAAGATGCTCCATCGACGATCCCGCTTATATTCCAGGTAAACTGGCAACCATCGCCCCCTCCATCACTCCAGTAATGACAGGGAAACCGATCGAAGCCACCCCTGGATGCAAAAGCTGTCTTCATGATACTGGTGCCCAATGGATGCAGGAATGATCTCGCATAAAAGGCTTGAGGAAAATAGCTTTGGAAGTTTAGGTTGAGACATTCATACAAACGCTCCTGGTTGTAGGTAGACCTCCCGGGGTCCATAGAATAGACGCGCACCACCTTTTGGCCATCGTCACGGAGTTCGGGTACCCACAGTGTGAAATTTCCCTGTGGCCCCATATTCACCTCCGCGATCCCATAATTGTTCCTTTCATACCATTCGTCTTGTGGCCCGTGTTGCACCACATCCCAGGGCCTGGTCTTGACCAGGTCAGGGTCGACACCCCCGGTGATGGGGAGCTGACCAAGAGGGATCGTGACATCTACCCCCGAATTGGTGTAGTATGACTTCAGGTTATTGTAAACTTCCAGCTGATCAGCAGGGATATCGGACGCTGCCTTCCATGGGAAATCCTTCATCAGGAAGTGGTTGAGCAATTCCCTGGCATATTCACGATCGTCATTAGCGAGCCGGTCGATATCGATCGGCTCTACATTCTCATCTTGCAAGACCCAGGAAGGGTACCATCTATTTCCTCGCTGCAAAGGCTGCGGGTGCGATTGGCTTATGTAATAGCCATGGCCATCATAATCACTAAAATACCGGTTGCCCTGCGCATCTTTGATGGTATAACAAGAGTGGGCATAGATCGTATTCGTTTTCCAGTTATCCACATCATAAGGGTCATCCAGGTCTGCGAAATAGCGGTGTAGTATTTCGTAGTAGACAGCTACCCAGCTTTGAGCATTCCAGCTCCCCTCCGGGTTCCAGCCCGGGTCGCTGGCAGTGGGCGGAATGGTACCCTTTATATTGCCTGGCTCGAACACCGGGTCCAGGAAGTTATAATCAAAATTGACAAATTGATTCGCGGGATGACCTGCCGGAAGTGAGATTTGATTGTTATCCAACCATACGGGGTACTCATCGTCATCCACCTTGTAAACCGAGTTTTGAGTAGTGTGTTCCGGTGGAATGACGTGTAACGGCTTCTTCCATAAAAAGGATAACGGTACCCCGGGCTGCGACGGGTCCCGCTCGTAAACGTGTGCATAAACTCCTGTTGGCGTGTTGGCCAACTGGTCCAGGGTGAATTGACCTCCCCCGTTAAATCCAAATAATATAGGGGCGCCAAGGGCATCCCTGTCCGTGATCTGCAATGGACTATTGCCACTTTCATCCGCCAATAGAACATGGACCGGTTTTGCCAGTTGGTCGGTATATTTACTTCCTATCACTAGCCCCTGGCCGGTTAGATCGGTTATATCGCTGACCTCAAAAGTTTGTTGGTATTTATTGGCGAAGTAGGGTATGGGATAAACGTAAAGGCCCTCTTTCATCATTTTTGATCCAAGGCCCCTGGCATAGAGAAGTTCAAAGTCTGTATTTGATTCGCAATCAAACTGGGGAGCTAAATTGAACTCCCGGTTAGGGTCGATCAACCTTCGTCCTCGATCCGTCCTGGGATCAAAAGCAGCGAGCCCTGCCAATTCCCCGCATCCCGGATCACACACCGTACAATCCACATCATTCGTTATGGCCTTCCCGGGGCCTAAAAACCGGGCCAGCCCGGTACCACAATCCGATACCCCTTCCGCACAAAAACCAGAATATGCTCTTGCTTGTAAGCTTTTTGCCTTGATGTTCAAAGGTTTGGGCCTGTATTTGCCCCCAGCGTACATCTCATCAAGCCATTGAGCTGCTGCCTGGTTAGAATTACGAATACCGACAATAATGTCATAGTCACTGGCAAACTTGGCATAGCGTACAAAATGGTGCGGATGCAGACCTATATCGGCGGCAATTTGTTCCTCCAGGTCTGTGATACCGGGGGTCTGTCCTGTTATGGTGTAGGTAGCTTTTAAAAATACCGATCCGCCCCCGATCACTTCAGAACAGCTGAACCGCGCCCGGTCTTGCAGTACTTGTTGGGCTTTAAAGTTGTAATATCCCCCCTGGTCAGGCCCTTCCCAATAGTTCCGTTGCCCAACGGTAGGCCTGCCGGGATCCACGGGCCTTTTATGCAATGCCGGGTAACCTCCTATGTTAAGGGAAGTTTCTTCTACCCCTCCATCGCGAGCGGCATAGAGATTGGTTTCGTCCACGGGATTATCCGGGTACAATGATTCCCAATCCATATCCAAACATTGATAAAATCTTTTTTGCTGGGCTATGCTGTCAACATAAATTCCAGACACCGTGCCGTTAGGCCAGTACACGGTAACATTTGCCTGTGGCCCCATTTCACCACCAGCTACGATCCAACTGTTCCGGTCTTCCCATTGGTCGTGTATCCCGTTTTGGAGCAGTTGGATGCCCGGGTTGTCCCGGATATCGGGCCGGATGTCACCATCATTGCCGAAAGGGTTAAATCCATGCGAGGAAGTCTGCCGATTAATGATCGTATTGATACCATTCAGCACATCTTCTTCCCCGGTGATCGCGCTTCCATCTTCATCGTAGATACCATGAAGCCGGTAATCATTGAAAAGGATATTGCCCAGGGTATCTTTGACCACGTAGCAATCGTCCTTAAAAATTTTCCAATTCCCCTCGATCTTTTTATGGGCCAGCATGTCCTTATACGTTTGGTACCACCGCTCATCTTCAAACCTGGGCATGGGGTAGACGTACAATCCCCTAGGGAGAAGGACGTTAAAGACAAAATGAGCATATTCCCGGGTGATGGTCTCTAACCCGGGGGCATGTTCTATCTCCCTGTCCACCATCAATCTTGCTTTCCGCGAATCGGGATGTATACTCACCAGGCCGTTTGAAGCCCCGCAACCCAAGTCTTCCTGGGCCGACAAAGCAGGCAAGTCCAGGTATGGGTTGGGGAGATAAGTAGGGGTACTTTCTGTCCGGGAAGCGTCCGGGGATGTTGTCAGCAACGCAGCGGTGTGCCCTTCAGTACCTGCTGCCGCATTTCTTACCAGCAGTACCCGGTCGTTGCATTTGGCATATTCGCGAAAGGCCACGTCATGGGTGGTGACCAGCCCACGGCTACGGGTATTTCTCGCAGTGTCTATAATACATGAGCAAAAATGCTCCAAAACCAGTGAATCATCTTCCGTAGCTATTGTTCCAAAGCCTGTAATTTGTCTTGAAAACTTCTTGCTTCTTTGCAGGTTTAAACTGGCCTGGAATGCGGTTCTTGCTGTCAACCCTATGGCTACTCGATTTTGCCAGTTACAGCCTTCTTCTACCAAAGGGTACCTCCTCCCGTTTTCGTCTTTCGGGCGTTCGGAATCTACTAAAGAAGGTAAGATAGGAAAGTCGATGGACCGGAGGTACCATAAATAGATAGCTTCGTGCAATCGCTTATCATTGGCCTGCAAGAGGTTGTTAAGTTCCGGGGGTATATTGAGCACCCTTTGCTGCCAGGCAGGTTTTAGATCCGCATAGGCTGTTATCGCCTTTATGGAATCATTGTCATCTCCATGGTATAACAAGTTCTCATTCTTGCCGAAATACAGGTTACGATAGGTCTCTATCAGTACGTTCTTTTTATAAAGAGATGTCATGTCCCGCAAGGACCGCCGCGCCGTGCGGGTGATGGCTTGGCCCGGTAAGGTTACATCCGGCCCCAGGCCATAGGGTTTAGACTCCCGCGACCAATACGGGTTGAGCAGGACGAGCCGTTGGATCTTTCCCGTCCGGTTGGCTGCCGAAAGCCGGTTGGCCAGCTCCACTGCCAGCTGGGCACCTACCCCATGACCGACGATCCTTACCGAAGATCCCGGGTTCCAATTAAGAAATGATTCATAGATCAAGTCGCCTATGTTCCTCCCGGACGGGAAGTTTTCAGAGATCGTACGGCCGAGCGGGTCTCGCCACCTCACCCGGTCCGCTTCCCAGATCTTATCTTCTACCAACCGCAGGCTACTTTCATCTGCGAATTGCGTCCAGTTGAATACCACAAAGTTGAATCCCTTGCTCCGCCATAATGCGGGGAGGTTCTCATCCACGATTTCATTTTGTCCGGTTTGCGGGTTGCCTTCCAACCTGCTGAAAACAAAATCCTGGCGCAGATCATTGGACGCAGCGCCCTGGCGCAAGCCATGGATAAAAAGGACAGAGGGTTTGGCAGGATCATAATACCCATCAAAATCACCACCCTTTCTAAATTTTTTTAGCCGGCCCTCGTCACCATAAAACCATATGCCCCAGTCCAGCACTGGGAATACTACCCCATCGGCGCAATCATAGTCTTCATTACATTCTACGCGCGAGCGATAGATCACCGGGCCCCATTTCCCGGCCAGGTGCTTAAATGCGGGACGGTCGCTTCCTTCATCTTCAATTCTTTCAAAGCTTTCATCACAATCATTCTGGTAAAACCACTTAGCCCGGCAATTATCTCCTTCTACGCTAGCTTTTATGGTGAAGAATTCATTGGTGTTGGCACGTTGGATCTCGGTAACCCCATCCGTTTTAAAGAATTTAACATCCATTTCACAACACTTTTGCAAAAGGCCTACCCTTTCGCCGTCGGTGTTATTGGGGTCCACGGCGCCCTGTCCCTTGGTATCCGTGCAGGGAAAGACCACGGTCAACATGGCCAAAACAGCCGCATAAGTAAACCCGGGGATGGATATGCGACGACACCTTTTAAGTATTGCTATCTTCTTCATGGTCTATGGTAAAAGTTGGCTCATTTTTGAGGCTGTTCACCGGTTATGATGGTTTTCAATGCCTGCTGATCGGCTGATCGCATGTTTTCGACCTTAAGGGCGATCTTGCTCAACCGGTTCCGCTCTTCCTCTTCCATCAGCCGGAAAATATCTGCCACGGAAACCCCGGTAAAATCAAGCGCCTTGAACTCATAACTCTGGCTGGGAAACCCCATAGGATCTCTAAAATAATTTCTCATATCTCCACAGCCTGGGCCTACATAGCCGACGTAGGGTATGGATTCGAGATCGGGGTGCCGGGTGCTCCAGCAGGGCATACCCAGGTATGATCCCAGCTGCCCCGTAGCTGGGTTAGTGACATCGTTACCGCAGTAGGCGATGTCCAGGTCTCCCGCAGCGCCCAATGCATACATGTACTTCAGGAGTATATGAGGATTGCTTTCTCGGTTAAGGAGGCCGAGGTCTCCCAGGAAACTTAGGTCATACCTGGCCGTAAGGTTAAGTACTTCATTGCCGTCACTCCCATAGATCCTACTCCTAAGAGAGGGTGATCCGGATTGTGCTGTGAATACGGTGACATTCGGTCTTTTGGAAAGCGTATCAATATGGTCTTTCAACCACAGGCTAACATCTCCAAGGCCTGGGCGGGTATTAGGCCAAACAGGGTCGAGAAACCCAAGAATTATACGCAGTTTGGAATACCTTGATCCTATGTCTTCATCCAGCAGCTCTCTAATGGCGGGTAGGATCCTCAAGATACCCACATTTTCCGCGTAGATGGCTACGGTCTTCCTTCCCTTATTCGATTGTCGTTGTACCGTGCATTTAAGGTCATAATCCTCCCCGGGAGGAGTGTTACCCGCCACCACAGCGTAAAAGTCCAGCACCTGGCGGAAGTATTCCTTGTCTGCTCGCCACAGGGGTACACTTGGTGTAATGTCTTCGGACTTATTCATGCCTATGGCTTCGTCAAAGAAAAAGAGGTTGCCCCCGGGAGGCGGGTCTAGGATACGCCTCGCGATGATGTCATACACCTCATCACCGAGAGAAACGGTCTCCATGTACCCTAGGCTATGATAGATGTAAGTTTCAAAACTTTTCCAGCGGTCGAAAAAAGTATGTCGCTCTGTACCGCCGGTTATCGTTCTATTTCGGAAAACAAGGTCTTCATGCTCATAAATTCTATCCGTTGAAATTTCCCCTGACCCACCTTGGTGAATAAAACCACGAGCAGCCGCACCGGGCACAAAGATGGCAGCGTTTTTAAATGGGTTAAGTTCAGTCACATCGAATACCACCCGTTGATTCCCAGTGAACCGATCTATCCTGCTCAGGCGATAAGAGATAAGGTCTACTTTAATATCACTTTCAAAATGGTTTTGCTCGGCGTCTTTGGCACACACCCTGACCTGGTACCTGCCATTCGCCGGCACTTGCTTGAAAGGTGCTCCATTTGAAAGGCTTAAATCACTCTTACTAAACGTCACATGATCGATCCTTACATTGTCCAGGTCGGTGATGGTGATTTCTTTTTTCCTAGGCTTAAGCCCTATTTTTTCCATGTCGTCAAAGCCATTGGCAAATCCTTTTTCATAAAAAGCCTGGACAGGCTCAAACCCCTCCTTCAGTTTTATTTCAAATGGCGAGCCGTCTAAGTGCTGGAAATTCCCGGGGCTTTCGATAAGATCCGACTGGGAGGTGGTCTTTGTTCCCAACTGGAAAGAAACCGCGCCTGCAAAAGGCAATACCCAGGTATTGATGGTATTAAGCGGCTGAACTGAATTTCCCGCCTTGATCGCGGAAGCATTGTAGGGAACTATGGCATAGCAAGGAGAATTTGGCGTATGCTTGGTCAGCGTGCTAAAGGTAAAGTACCCCGCAGCGCCTAACCATATCGAATATCCGCCGCAGGCATTGCGTTGTGTCTTTAATCTTACTTCGATACGTCCTCCCGGCCCCGGCAATTTAGGCTCGGCCTCCGTTTCCGGCGTGTTATCGCCCTTATCTTTAATGTTTTCCGATGGGTCTTCATTACAGGTATCGTCCAGCACGATATCCCCGGCAGTGGGAATGGTGATATCAGTCGCGGGGATGGTATTTTCATCTTCACGAGGGGCTGCCTGTGCGCCAGACCATATATTATCCGCAACATCGAGGGCAGCCTGTGCCATACCGTAGGCATAAAAGAAATCCGTTTCTGCCCCAATCTCCGTGGGAGTAGTTATTTTAATGTATTCCCCCGTGTAGGTATTGTGAACATAAGGGACAATTTGAAGCTCGTCGGTGAACAGGGCCATTTCAGAGAATAGGCGCTTGAGCCAAAAACGAACATTGTTCTGGTCCAGGATAAGATCTGTTTCTGTTGGGAATACCAGCGTGATCTCTTTGGTATTGACATCCGTAAAAGAAGGGAGGTATACGGGGTCATCCTCGTTGGCCCCAATGGCCGTACTTCTCACGGATTCTAATCCATTGATGATCGTACCATAGATCAATGTACGTTCTACGGGTTCTTTTGACATTTGGTCCGTCATCCAAAAACCATCGAAAAAGACCTGTTTTTTGTGATCGAGGTAGATCCCCAGGTTAGGGTCTGCTGCTAAAGCCGTTGGGCTGGCGCTAAAGATGATAGATGAAGCTGGCTGTGGCCCAGAAAGGGACTTATAGGCATAGTAAACAATAACCCCTGTAGCCACGATGGCTACTACGATTCCCACGCCCGGGGCGAGGCCTATAGCAGGCGCCGTGCCTGTGCCTACCGCAGTATTAATGAGCCCGGCCGTAGCTACCCCTCCTCCAACGACAATCGTGCCCCCCAGCCCCACTTCGATCGATTCCCGGACAGCCGAGGGCACTTCTTCCACCAGGTTAGCAGTCGTTCCCTCACCCAAGAACCTGGCAAATTCTGCATGCTGGATCGCTTCCGAGATCCCAAAGAGACCAAAATCCTTGAACAGGACACCATCACCGGCCACGCACACATCGCTGACAAAGCTGAACCTTAGCTGAACCTCCCTATTGATGTAGAGCGACAGGTCAATGAAGTAATTGGCCCAGCCTGCGCCGGGGTCATTCGAAAACACATCGTTGAGGTTCGAATAGTCCGCACTTGGATCATAGGATCCCGAGATATAGGCCAGGGGCGACCATTTATTTTCCCCAATATCTTTAACTTCTATCTTGACATGGTCATATATCCCTTTTTCCTGGTGTGACCATACTTTGAAAGAGAGGTACGCTTCCTTGTAAATACTCTCCGTAAGTACCGGGAAAAAATTGGTCTCGATCACATGATTCGCCTGGTTAGCGTAGACGGGACTTATATTGGTCAATAAAGTGGCTGTCCCTCCCGGGCCGTACGCCGCAGTCTCATTCACGTACCAGCCTTGTTCGGTGCCTTCCCCTTCCAGCGCGTCATTGTCAGGAAAAATGCCGGTAAGCGGTTCATAATCTTTTGGGCCTGTAAAATACCCGGGGTCTTGCCAAATGGTGCTTAAACGGTCATGCAACCCCTGGTAAAAAGCCATGCTCGAGGGATTGACCGGGTCCAAGTTGCCTTTCGGGTAAAGCCCTCTCACCCCCGCCAGCTCACAAGGATTAAAACCAAAAAGATAGGCGCGTATATTTCCGTCGGGTCCTATTCCACGGCCAATAATTTGATTATGGTTGTTGATATCTTTAGCAGTGCTAAGCCGCTGCCATCCGTTGATCCCTACACGCTGCCGGGCCAGTTGGGTCAGGTCTTTAAAAGTTAATGCCAGGTCCAGGGTATCCACACGTCCATTGTCCCCTACCGGCCGGGGAGAGGTGTCGTAACAGGTGAGTGCTTCAAAAAGGAACGTTCTCAACTGTGGCGGGTCGCCATACAGGTAGTTCCCTACGGTAAGGCCATCGTCATTGATACCATTGGGAAGGACAGAGCGATCCGGGTAGATATCGGAAAAGGGCAATTGATCTCCCTGGGGATCCAGGCACCCGATCGCGGTTTTAAATCCTCTCTGCGAGTTAGGCACCTGGCTATTGACTGGCGTAAACCAGGTACCGGCAATTTCACCTATGGTATTTACCGCCCTGATCTGTCCCGGGGTACCCCCTAACATTTCGGTGACCCTAAAAGCGTTGCCAACTTCCTGGCTGTAGACCATGGCGCGAGCACTGGCAAACCGTTCATCTCCCCGCCCCCTGCCAAAGCTTTCGCCTACAACATAACGCAGATCACCCGATGCCGATGCCTTTACCGCGTAAGCCCTCGAACTCAAGTTACATAACTCAGCCTCCTGGAAGGCTATGGACAAGGCAGATCCGGGGCCGCCACCCTCTATATTAAAAACCATCGCGCGGACAAGGTTTCCTGGGCTGAAGGATGCGCCAAGATCTGCAAAAAAAGGACAGAACTCATTGGGAGGAAGGGTCACGCCTTGCCTCCCAATGTATACGTCAGCCGCCACCCACGACCCCGAGATATCTTTAAACTGGAAGTGCTCAGCTCCCACCCCTGCTTCATAGCGTCCGGTGGCTTCATTAAACAGGCGATACAGCCCTGTAACATTGGATGTTACCGGATCCGTGACATTATAAATGATGGTCCTGTTATTGCTAATACCGGCAGCAGTCAGCCCAACGCCAGATGTAACCAGCATCACCCTGGCTTCGCCAAGGGCAGTGTACAGGCTATCTTCTTCGGGTATCCTGACGAATAGCTGGTTTTCACCTCCCGGTGTAGGGTAATGCCCTACGATCCACCCCAGGTCATTGATGGCCACCGGCTCGATATCCTCTAACTGGCTTATCCCTGCAATAGAAGGGTCCACCTGTAAAATGTCATTGGAAACATCAATGATCCCCGATCGTAACTGCGCATACACCCCGGACCGGTCGGTCACCAGCAAGGACAGGGTGAGCAAAAATGTATAGGTACAAACTGGTGTTTTCATAATAGCTTGTTATTTATTTTGGACCAGGACCTTATGATATTGTACTTCTCCGCCGATGTTCATTCTCAAGAAATAATAGCCGCCGGGTTGGCCGGAAAGATCAACCTTATGGGTTCCATACCCTTGAAAACGATAGTCTCCCAGCGGTTTACCCGTGGTTTCAAATACTTCCACATAGATCTCCATAGCAGGAGCAGGAACCTCTTGTTCTTGGAATGGCACAATGGCTACGTTAAATCTCCCGGTAGTAGATGCATTCGGGTAGATGTTCACCCGGTTGGCATGGACGCGAGCCGCGGCTGACATTTGGCTATACGTATCTTTATGGCTTCCAAATACGAGGTAGCCCAGCATCTCAAAGTCGTGTTGACGTTCCGTATCTTTTAGCTGGTCTTCATCAATGGCCAGGTCGAGGAATTCGGAAGAGAGACCGCCATCGTAGATCACGCCCCATCCCCCGTCATTGTCCGCTATCCCGGTTATGCTGGTCACCGCCGTATGGGCGTCAATATTTATTACATTCCAATCCAAGGGGTAGGTATACGCCGGGTTATTTTCAATACCTCCTATGGTCCTGTCTCCCCTTTCCGTGGTAAGTGCTAGGTTATCCCAGCTGTACTGTCCTGCTTCAAGAAAGATATATCCTAGTGTCTCATTTTCGCGATTCTTGTCATTGTCCGCCCCTACGTGCTTGCTGATGCGCAAGTCATCAAGCGCTGCGGGGGTGTCCCTGTTATGCCCCCTAGACCAAAATGTTGACCAGTCGTGATCTTCAGCAGTCATCACCTGGCCCAATACCACCAGGTGCTGGTAATGATTGGCAGGTTGGATCGATTCTCCTTTCCAGTCACTCACCCTATCGGTTCGTGTGGACAACATTTTTCCAGCCTCCATGGCAATGCCATGTGTGTTTTGCTGGTAAACTCCTTCTTCAACGACCACATAGTATACCAGGGTAGGCGGGAGCGCAGCTTCTTGTGGGTTTTGTAACCGTATCTCGAATGTACTTCCACTAACATGGCGTACCCGGGTTACTGCGGGCGGCTGATCCTCGGTATATGCAGGAGTAGCTACAATGACCGGAGACTGGTACGTCCTCGGTAGTTCCACGGTTTGCCAATGGTTATCTACTATTACTTTACCGGAAATAAATGCAGGTCCCCCACAGGTCATCACCTCACCTACCGCTATCTTGTCTGATCGCGTGCCACATCCATAGGGATCTGAAATGTCGACGGTGTACTGCCCGCCACTGCTTACCGAAATCGTGCTGGTGGTTTCACCGGTAGACCACAGGTAGCTCAATCCTTCTCCTCCAGCATTAAGGGAAAGCTGCTCTCCCGGGCAGATCATGCTTATTTCGGGCAATACCGATCCCGGTTCGCTATGGAAGAACACCTCGGTAGAAGCCGTAACGGTACACCCGGGGATGCCAATACAATTGAGCAGGCCTATGCCGTCCAGGTCGAAACCATCGTGATGCCCCCCGAAGCGGGGGCTGTCCTTGTCTGTCCGGTCTGTTACTTTGATGTAGTGGATAGAATCGAGCCCCAAGGCTGCCAGGTCGAATTGATTATCCCCTGGCGAATGATCTACCGTAGCCCTTCCTACTCGTACAAAGTCAATGCCATTCACCGAAACATAAACATCTGCCTCTTCCGGGAATTCTTCGAACGTGGGATTTCCTTCACTGGTCTCGAAGACCTTAAAATCGTTACCTGGCCGATCCCTTATGGGAAGGTCAAAATGCAGGGTTATGCTGCCCCCAAAGCCCAGGGAAACATAGTCAATCTCTATGTCTGCGGCATCCGGTTGACCCAATGCCTTTTCCGGGTCGCTCCTTTCCTGTAATACTGGCTTACCATCTCCACGCGTTCCCTGGTCAAATCCTGCTATGCTAATGGCTTCACTACACGCCGTACTGTCTGAGTTTGACACCTGTACAGCATAGACTCCCGGCTCCGAAACCAAAATTTGCCGTGTTGTATCTCCTGTAGACCATAAATAATAGGCTCCCGGGCTGCCGGCGTCCAGTAGGGCCTGGTCTCCTTCACAGGCATGTATCTTCTCCGGGAGGGTCACTACAGGCAGATCTTCTATCCCAATAACTGCTTCTCCACCGGAAGAACACCCGGCACTATCTTGTACTGTAAATGTGTATATCCCCTCGCATAGGCCTGTCCTTATTAGGCCGGTTGAATCGTCATCCCAGGTGACCTGGTAAGGTCCAGTGCCCCCGGCAATGATCAATGCGGCTTTTCCCGTACAATCTCCACCACATGACGCATTCTCTACCTCGACAGTAACTACCAGTGGATCCATAGGAAGCCCAACCGCGTAGGTTTCTTCTATGGTACATCCATTACTGTCCGTGATCAAAACCGTGTAATCACCCGCAGTAAGCCCTGTCAAATCTTCAGACGTCTGATCATTACTCCAAGCTATGCCATAAGGCGCAACACCCCCACTAACGGTAAGGTCTATGCTTCCATCGCTGCTTTCGGGACAGCTTACCGGGATAATCTCGGCGGTAACCTCGATCTCGGCAGGTTCGTCAACCACAAAAGTCTCTTCCAAAGTCGTACCTATCGCATCAGTTACCGTCACGGGATAAGTCCCTGCTACCAGGCTATCAAGATCTTCGTCCTGGCTAAAGCCCCAATCAAACTGGTAAGGCGCCTTGCCACCTGTGACAGTAAGGTCGATACTCCCGGTAGACTGTCCAAAGCAATCGACAGGATCTACAACCGCCATAATTTCAAGGCTGGAAGACGGGAGCACAACGGTAAGTGTATCACTGGCGAAGGTTTCACACCCCTGGTTGAACGTGGAAAGTCTCACCACTTGCCGGCCTGAGTCTGCCAGGTCATAGATGATCCCTTTTGGATGTTGCTGATTATTAAGGACAATGGCAGAGTCAGTAGGATCAAAATAGAGTTTATCATTCCCAAAATTCCATTCAAACACTACCGCCGACAGGTCCGTTACGGGGTCTACCGTGGCTCTAAAATCAACAGGAGTGCCTACCTCGACAGTTTTGGATGCCGCCACTGCCTGTGGAGCCCATTCGATCACCGGTGTAATGGAGGGGTAGGTTATGATCGTTTTGGTAACACTGTCTTCCCTGTTTAGTGCCTGGTTGCGAACTTTTAGTTTTACCTCGTAACTTTCCGCCGTTGGCGATCCCGGGTAAATATGGCAAGGGGCTATTTCTTCGGAGAGCGGTGAACCATCTCCAAAATCCCACAGGTAGGAGATCTCCTCCCCTTGTGTAGATAAGTTGTTAAAGCACACCTCTATTTCCTGGCATTGGTTTTCGGAGTCAAATTCGGCAATCACTTTGTTGAAATCCGGTGGAGTACAAGTAGGATCAGACGGATTCGTAGCGGTAAGTGACATCGTTACCACCCCCTGGGCAAAGATGGGAGCCGTCACCTGCACGTAATACTCGGTATTTGCCGGCATACAGTCCAGTGTAAATCCTGTTGTTTGCTTGCTACTGCAGCCAATACTGGTCATAGAGCCGCACGACCCGGTGAACACCCGGAATGCCAGGTCACTTAATCCAACAAACTGGTCGCCACTGCTATTGAAACCACCGAATTCAAAAGTCAGGTTGGATTTGCCGATATCTCCTACGGAAAATTTGAACCAGGACGATTTCACCTTTAACGGATCTTTGAACTCCAGCGGTAGGCCGGAAGAAGAGCCATCTTCGAAGATACAGGCTGTATTCGTGAAGTTATCTTCGCCAAAATCCCCTCCCCAGGAATGACAATTAATATCCAAGGGGATATCAATACGCTGGTTTTTAACATCCACTACAGCCAGGGCAGGATTACTGCACAGGTCTCCTGCTTCCGGTACCAGGGAAATGCGAGGTGTAACAGGCAAAGCCGTTGGGAAACACCCTGTTAGGGTAAAGTAGTATACCCCACGGGTAAGGCATCCTTCTACCCAATCGCTACCGGGAATATCTTCCAGCGGGATGTTGAGTAACCCTTCCGGGCTACCGGCTTCTATTTCGCGATACAGTGTTATTTCATTGGCAGCGGCGCGCGTGGTCAAGGTGTCAATGCTGTAGTTGAGCCGTACTTTCCCCGCTACATCGGATTCAAACCTATACCAGATCGTCGTTTGTCCGCATGCATTTTGATCGTATTCATCACGAGTAGCACATGTAAAGGTAGAAGGGGTACCCTCGTAGATCCCTCCTGTAAGTCGTTCTGTCATAAACGGGTCACTATCGCTATTCACATGAAAAGCGTTGGCGATCAAATCATTTTCAGAGGGGGTCGCAGCTACGGGCCTAAAGGTCACTGCCAGCTCTACCTGGCTGTTCGGCAGCATGGTTTCGTAGTTTTCTACCACCACGTAGTACCGCCTTTTCCTTTTGACAGGACAAGGGTCAATATTCCACGAAACCGTTCTTTCGGAGTTGAGGCAACGTGGGATAAGGCCCCCGATAACGGCATTGTTCCCAATAAATCCTGCCTCGAGATTTTCAGTGGTATCCACCTGGGACAAGGCCATGAGCTGCTCATAGGATAAGTCGCCGGTGACGTTCTCATCGGTATACACTGCAAAAGGATATTGAAAGCTAGGGCCCGGGAAAAGTGCGTCGATGATCTTGTCGAATTCGAACGGGTTGAAATTTTCTATTAATTCCTGGATGCTGGGATCGTAGGGGTTGAACCCCCCCTTGCCTTTGGTCATGTTAAAAACACTGACACTTACCATCCCCGGACCGTCTACCACGAAGGAATACCAGAGGTTTTTCCTGAGGGTCCGGTGGGCTTTGTTTATTGCCGGGGGATAGTGATCTTCATCTACGGCAGCAACAGAATGGCAATAGTCCAGCGGAGGCTCAAGTCCATTGGTCCAGCGAGGATCGCTGGAAGATGCTCCCGTCTTACAGGAAAAGAAATCATTGGTCCAGGCCCGCCCGGGATAGGTAGGGTGAGGGATAAAAAGGTCGCCCATATTCATAAATTGCGGCTTGGCGTTCCCTTCTATTTCCCCCAGGTCATAGGCTTGCCTGGCAAAGTCAAACCTCGAATCCAGTACTTTGTCGATATAGGCAGAAGGACGGACCCTGCGATCCCCGTCCCTGGAATACACCACCAGTGTATAAACACCCGGAAGCAGGTTACAGTATTCGTGGCCCCCGGCACATGGAGAAAGTGGCTCTACACGATTTGGACCACCGATCTTAAGGCTTGTTGAATCCTGCCGTACATCAAAAGGATAGACCTCTCCCTTTCTATACCCGGAAAACCTTGCAAAGGAATTGTACTTGATGTTGAAAGTGTAGTACGTCACCCGGTTGTACCCCTCGGGAAAATCCTGGAACCCGCTGACAGCAGGTGCATCGGGGAGGCATTCATTCAACGTAGCTTCGGCAAACGTGTAGGTTTTGCTAAACAAAGGATAGGCCCCAGGGGTCTGCTGGTCTCTTTCCCAGGAAAGCTCACCTTCACCCGATGCAAGGTGGGGCCTGTTGAATGTGCTGGTCAAAGCGCCCCCGGGGCTTACCCTTCTTATGCTTATGTTATTGCTGAAACGCGCCGCACTACGAATGTAATATTCGTCCGTCATCCCGTCATAACTGCCGCCGCTGGCGTAGTATACGACAGTATACCACCCCGGCGGTAGCGGCTTTGGATCACAAAGGTCCAGGTTCGACGTCCACTGCGGGGAGCGGCCGGACGAACCGTGCTTGCAGCCATTCCTACCATCATTTGACAGGGCAGGATCGTGTCGAACGAGGGTTTCGATCCCCTCACTCACCTTCCCCTGGTATAGCCTAATGGACGGGGAGGTGGCAGCACCGGCGTGGGGACTTCCCGTTACCTGGACCAGTTGAGGGGAGTTGAGAAAGAACTGCCGAAAGAATAATTTGTCATGACGAGGCCTGCAAGGTGCCTCACCGTCTATGACGAGCGGATTGCTTTCACAAGTGATGAAAGTGGAGGAACCCTGCACCGTTTCGCCAGCGATCAATGCTGCGGTTATATCTCCAAGATCTTCGGGGGAGGCCGGGTCTGTAAATTGGGGAGTGCCACCGGGCTGGCCAAAGAAAGTGAACACCGGGGCGCTTACAGCACCTACATTGGAACTAACTCCCAGGGACACCAGCGTGTATATACCGGGGGTAACGCAGAAATTAGAAGTACCGGGCAGCAGGGTTGTAAAGCAATTTCCACTGGTGAGGTCGTCCGTAAAGACAATTTCATCAGCGGGGGTAAAGCCAGTTGCCAGGGCAGCAGCATCTCCCCTGTAAAACCGGTGCCTGAACGGCGAGGTGTTGCTAATGAAAAGCTCGCCGGGTCGATCGATGTTTATAGTCCTGTAAACAGCCCCTTGGATGACCTCGCTTTCATCGCACAATGGACCCGCGGGAAGCACTGTGGGGGCACAGCCCAGCGTATCCGGCGTACCAAGGTAATCCAGGCTATCCATGAGCGGGAACCACGTACCGGTGGTTTGGTCAAAATTGATCTTTTCTATCCTATCCGCAGCGCTTAGGTTGAATTGGTGCGACTGCTGCAATGTCATCACATAAAATTCAAGATCATTTTCCCGGCCCAAGTTTGATTCCGAGGAAAGGACATCTTCTTCATAGGAGGTACCCAAAACTTGCAGGCTGTACTCTCCTGCCGATACGCAAACCCCACGAAAAGCGCCAAACCTTCCCGTCGATTCATGAATGAGATCGATGGTCTGCCCTGCAACACACGCCTGTTGTACATCCCCTTGGTATAACCTGAAATACTTGGATCCCCGGCCATTATTGTTTACCCAGAAGTTCACGTCTTCATCAAATGAAAATGAGTACCATTGGTTGAGATCAAAGGTGTCGCTGGCCGCCAGGTAGTACCCCAGGCCGGGAAGCACCGGGCAAGCAGGCTGATCGATCATGTAAGCGTTACAGGCAAAATAGTTACTGACAGCCGTGCGAGTACCCCCAGGAACGAGTACACCGCCAAAATCATTCAATACGGGAGGAGTATCGGATTTCGGTAAAGCTCCCAGTGTTACAGGGTTGAGCGGGTCAGCACCCTGTGTTGGAGCCGTTCCCAGGTCATGAATGCTAAGGATGAACCTGTTTTCATAGTTTTTATAAAAGAATAGTTGTATAGAATAGAAAGCCTCATCCTCCAGGTTACAAGCATTATCGGAAAAGGGTACCTCCACCAGGAATCGTGAGCGTGTGATACGTTCAAAAATGGCTTCTTCTTCCAGTACCAGGCTATTGATCGGTAAAGTGCGGGCATCTCCCCGGTACAGCCGATAACCGACTTTATTGATGTCTTTAAAATCACTCAAGGCGTTGAGTTGGATACGAAGAGCATCGTTATAATCATCCGTTTTGAAGACAAACCATGCGCTTTGGTCATATTCTCTAAAATTGGTTCCCAGCAGGGGCATCACCTCGTCCTGGTTATCGACCGAAAGACATCCTGTTTCGAAAACCACATCTCTCCATCGATGGCCTATCGGAAAGGGGAATACATGGGCATCTTTGGGCTGGTCGTACTGCATTGCTTTAAGTATGTTGGATGGCAAGGCCACGAACTCCTCGGGGCTTCTAACCTCCAATGTGGCATTCAAGGGCACATCGTCCAG
>JANQLQ010000245.1 GCA_028280565.1 Fulvivirga sp. | reverse complement strand
TTTCTTTTGCGCGCCCAAAAGAAAACGAAACAAAAGAAAAGGGCGCCAGCAACAAAGCCCATTTTCCCCTCGAAACGCGCTATCCAACCCCTATGGCCTGCTCACCCACATGCCTCAAATGTGCCGCGCTGTTCCTGGATGTCTCCCCTCCACACGCCATTTGAATTTTCAATGGTGCCCTAACGACTTAGTAAACCTGGGTTCGATAAAAAGCACAAACCGGTTTATGGATCCTAAAATCTTTTTATCACTAGGTCGGCCACTGTATCCCCGATAGAAAGTGAAGATGTTGCCGCAGGAGAAGGAGCGTTACATACATTCACAGCCATAGTGTTTTCCAGGACAAGGAAATCATCGATCAGTCCTCCTTTGCGGTCACACGCTTGGGCGCGAACCCCTGCACCCCCTGGCAGGAGATCGGCCTCCTCCAAGCTAGGCATGAGCTTTTGTAAAGCTTTTGTAAAAGCTTTTTTTGAAAAAGAACGGTACATTTCGCCTAATCCCGTTTGCCAATACTTAAAAACCACCTTTTGAAAGCCAGGCCATGCCAGGGATTCCGCCAGCTCGGCAATATTAAGATCGGTTTTTTTGTACCCTTCACGTTTAAAGGCCAGCACGGCATTAGGCCCGGCTTCTATACCGCCTTTTACCATCCGCGTAAAATGAACGCCTAAAAAAGGGAAGTTAGGATCGGGTACGGGATAGATCAAATTCTTTACTAAATGTTGTTTACCGGGTACCAGTTCGTAGTACTCACCACGAAAAGGGATGATCTTGACATCCATCTTTTGCCCGGTCATTTGAGCCACCTTGTCCGAAAAGAGCCCCGAGCAGTTCACCACAAGCCGGGTTTCGTACGTATTTTTTGTGGTGACTACCGAGCATCCTTGGGTATTCCCTTTGATATCGTTCACCCGCTCACCTAAGCAGATCTCACCACCCAGTGACCTTACTACCTCGGCATACTTTTCCGCTACTTCTTTATAATCTACGATGCCTGTTTGTGGTACCCGGATAGCTTCCAATCCATTGACGTGAGGCTCATATTCTTTGAGCTCTTCCTTTTGGAGCAGCTTAAGGTTTTCTAACCCGTTCTGCCCGCCTCTCTTGAAAAGATTATGTAATAGGGGGCGTTCCTGTTCTGTCGTGGCGACTACTAATTTGCCACATATCTCGAACTTTATTTCATGTTCACGGCAAAATTCCAGCAACATATGATACCCCCGGATGCAGTTGGTAGCCTTTAAGCTCCCGGGCTTGTAGTACAACCCGGAATGGATCACTCCACTGTTATGCCCGGTCTGGTGGGAAGCCACCTCTTCCTCTTTGTCCAGCACCAGTAGCTTTAGGGATGGCTCTTTTTCCTTTATTTTTAATGCAGTGGCGAGCCCTACAATGCCCGCACCTATGACTACAATATCGTATTTCATCTTGACGGCAACGTAAATTGGCCGCCAAATTAAGACGAAAAAATTAAATGGGGGAACCGTGTGGTTTTTTAAAAGTATTTAATCCTCTAGCTGGACCTAAACCAATTCCAATTTGTAGACTAAAAACCCAAAATGGGATTCCTTGTATATCAGTCTTTATTTTCTTTGAAGTCCAAGGCAGCAGAATTTATGCAATACCTTAGTCCTGTAGGCTCGGGACCATCCGGGAAGACATGTCCAAGGTGACCTCCGCATCGAGCGCATAATACTTCCTCTCGTACCATCCCGAAGCTCGTGTCTTTCTTCGTAGCTACATTTTCTTCGTCGATAGGCTCGTAAAAACTAGGCCATCCACTTCCTGATTCAAATTTCGTGGAAGAGGTGAACAATTTTTGATCGCATCCCGCGCAATAGTATATCCCCTCATCATGATTATTCCAATATTCGCCGGTAAAAGCTCTCTCCGTTCCCTTTTCTCTTAGAATGTAATATTCTTCAGCGCTCAATTCACTTTTCCACTCGCTGTCAGATTTTGTTATTTTATCACTCATGTCTTTTACTACCGTTTTAACAGGTTCTTGGCTTTTACTACACGAAAACATAATTAGACTCAGTGTGACAACTAGCCCACTTTTCAATTTTATATTTATCATGTCTCACATTTTTACCCTTAGTAAAATTAAACTGATTTTTTAAGAATAAGGTTTTTGGTAAAACAAGCCTAGCACGAAGTTTGTCTATATTGAGACATTTTTATTTGAGTTCTCCTATTAAATGCGTGATATTGAATGAGAAATTGCTATTTTGGGGTTATTTTTTGAAATTGACTTCAAATGAAACTCTTTCCGCAAGAGCGGAAAGGCAATTTCATTTAAATTTAGAAGTATGAGGAAGTTATTTTTAGGTTTACTGATGTGTGTTGTGTTGGTGCCATGTTGGGGTCAGAATTACCAGCTTCACTCCGTTTACATGTACAGTTTTATCAAGTATGTCCAGTGGCCTTCCGAGATAGGTCCTGAATTTGTCATTGGTGTCTATGGCGATTCACCTATCCTGGAACATTTGAAAAAAATGGCCTCGGTGAAAAAAGCAGGTCATCGTCCAATAGTAGTTAAAAAGGTGGGGAACCTTGAAAATTCTAAAGGACTGAATATCCTGTTTATTTCTAGCAAAGAATCGGACCAGCTAGATGAAATCATCGGTCACATTGGTGGATCACATACATTGATCATCAGTGAGGGAGAAGGTAAAGGAGCTGAAGGGAGTCATATCAACTTCGTGGAGCGAGGAGGTAAGTTGGCTTTTGAACTGAACAAGGCTGCCATGGAACGCGAAAACCTAAAAGTATCTTCCGAACTTACACGGTTGGCAATCATAATATAAACTCACAAATCAGAATATGCGCAAAATCAGGTTTTCAATAGGCAATAAAATTTTTGGGGGGTTCCTTGTACTCATCATTTTATTCGTGATAAACGCTGCTACCATTTTTTATAATGGCAATAAAATAGACGAGGTCGTTAATAAATCCAGTAATGTAATACGTCCCTCGCAGGAAATTGTAAATGATTTTATCTTATTGGTCACACGGTCGAAAATGCTGATCATCAATTGGGTGTATGTCCAAAGCAATACGGACGATAAAGAGGCATTGAAGGACCTGCATAATTTCGAATATCCCCAGCTCAAAGATAACCTTAACGAGCTGGCCACTTATTGGGAATCGGATAGTCAAAAACATGCATTAGATTCCGTGTTTGTTGAATTTGAAAAACTGCTGGCCATAGAGCAAGACATTATGTCTCAATTGGTCACCTTTGAAAACTACGAGGATCCTTTAACGAAACTGCTGGCTGAAGATGCTATTGAAAGCCAGGTGATCCCCATGACCACGGTGATCATTGACCAGTTGAATGAAGTGGCCAGGATGCAGGAGGATGTGACCCAGGAGTCGGACGAAGAGTTGATGGCTGCCACTCGTACCTTGAGGAATATTACGATTATCCTAGGGCTGGTCACTGTCGTCATTGGGGTGGTATTTGCCTACTTTATGGCACGCTCTATGACCAAACCTATTAATTATATCAAGAACCTTTTACTAAAATTAGGCAAAGGTGAGTTGGTCGATGACCAGGGCAAGCGATTTAATAACGACGAGATCGGTGAGATGGCCGTGGCCATGGAAAATTTGATCCAGGGACTCAGGTCCACTACAAACTTTGCTGAGAACATTGGCAAGGGAAGCTATGATTCAGAATTCGAGCCTTTAAGCGAGGAGGATGTTTTGGGTAATGCGCTGATCGAAATGCGGAGTAACCTAGCACGGGTGGCTGAGGAAGACAAGAAAAGGAACTGGTCTACGGAAGGGTTGGCCAAATTTGGCGATATACTCAGGAGCAATAACGATAACCTCGAAAAATTAAGTGATAACATCATCCGTAACTTGGTCAAGTATTTGGAGGCCAATCAAGGAGGACTGTATATCATCGAAGACCGCGAGGAAGAAGACCCTTTTATGACACTGGCTGCATGCTATGCCTGGGACAAAAAGAAATACGTAGATCAAAAGATATACAAAGGAGAAGGGGTAGCGGGCCAAGTATGGCAAGAGATGGACAAGGTCTACATCACTGATGTGCCCAATGATTATATTAAAATCACCTCTGGGTTAGGAGATGCTAATCCTAAAAGTATCCTTATCGTACCCTTAAAAGTGAACGAAGAGATCTATGGTGTAGTGGAAATTGCTTCTTTCAAAGAATTTGAAGAGCACGAGATAGAGTTTGTAGAAAAGATCGCCGAAAACATTGCTTCTACGGTATCTTCTGTGAAGATCAATGCCAAAACGCAAAAACTGCTGACAGAATCCCAGCAGATGACGGAGCAAATGCGTTCGCAAGAGGAAGAAATGCGGCAAAATATGGAAGAGCTTCAAGCTACCCAGGAGGAGATGCAAAGGGGACAGGCGGAAGCTGAAAATACCATGGAAGCGATCAATGATGCCGTAGCGGTGATCGAGTTCAATACGGAAGGGGTTATAGAAAATGCGAATCGTAACTTCATGGAACTTATGGGGTATACCAAAGATGAGATTGTAGGGGAGCACCATAGGATGTTCGTATCACGTGAAGAACGCACCTCGGATGACTACAAGCAGCTGTGGAGAGAATTGGCTGCCGGCACACCCAAACGGGGTGAGTTTAAGAGGATCACCAAGTCAGGCGATGTGATATACCTTGCCGGTAATTATACCATTGTTCGTGGAAGGGACGGCAGCATCAGTAAAATAATGAAATTTGCCTTTGATATTACCAAGTACGTGGAGGTAGAAGATCTCAAGGGATCCTAGGGTTAAGTTAACTTTGAATTGACTTATAGGGCACTTGGCGAACTATATTTTCAGCATTGGGAAACCTTATCAGTCAGCAATAGGCAAAGGGTAGTAGGCAAAATACAAGGTTGCCAGTTGTTTACGGCTGACTGCTGATTCTAAGGGTGGGACCGGGAAAATGGTTTAGCGGTCATCTTATAATCTCTTAACGCAGGTGTTGTTAGAGTCTTGAGGATAGGATGGACTTTAGCTCTGTGGCATCGTAGGCGATGGAAGAAGCGCCTAACTCGGTGAGCTTTTCAGCATGACCGGGTAGGATGTGACTAGCGCCGCAAAAGCCGATCACCTCCATGCCGGCACTGAGGGCAGAGCGTACGCCACTGGTGCTGTCTTCTACCACCAAGCATTGTGCAGGGGCTTGTCCGGTTTTTTCTGCGGCCAACAGGTAGACATCGGGTGATGGTTTTGGAGAGGCCACCATTTCCGCCGAAAAAAAGGCTTCGCCTATGGTGTCTTCTAATTGTAAAAATTGAAGGGCCTTTTTTACCTGCCAAAGGTTACTGTTGGAGGCTACGGCCACCGGCAGGTCCAATGACTGGACGAGTTCGGGCATACCCGGTATTTCCCTTAGGCGGTCATAAATGGCATGCTCGGATTGTTTGGCTAGGGATTCAATGTCTTTACCAGGGATTGAATTGACGTTGAAGTATTGCATAATATCTGAAAACGTCTTTCCCGTAAATTCTTGGATATATTGGTGGATATCGATCTGTATAGACAGGTCAGAGAGTAGGTCCACCATGATTTCAGCGGCTATAATTTCGGTATCGACTAATACGCCGTCGCAATCGAAAATTACCTGTTTGATCATTTGTTTGTTGGGCTAAGTACAATGTTAAGATATCTCCACCAAGGATGACCAAGTTATATTTTTATTTTAGTTAAATTGCGGCAAAAAAAGAGAAGAGGAACACTGTGAAGTTTGAAGAGTTCTGTTTTGATGAGCGACTTTTGGAAGGCATACACGCTATAGGTTTTGAAAATGCCACGCCTATCCAAGAGCAAGCCATCCCATTGATATTACAAGGAAAGGATATTGTAGGTTCTGCCCAGACAGGCACGGGGAAGACGGCTGCTTTTTTGTTGCCGGTAATAGACCTGATCTTGCGTTCGGGACACGACGGGAGCATTAAAGCGCTGATCGTGGTACCTACGCGCGAGTTAGCGGTGCAGATTGACCAGCAAATGGAAGGGTTGTCCTACTTCACCGGTGTAAGCTCCATAGCCGTGATAGGAGGGGGCGATGGTTCTTCATTTAGCCGTGAAAAAACGGCTTTGACCAGCGGTGTGGACCTGGTAATAGGAACACCGGGCCGGCTGATCGCCCATTTGAATTTAGGCTATGTAAAGCTGGGCGGGTTGAATTACCTCGTATTGGATGAGGCAGATCGTATGCTCGATATGGGGTTTCACGATGACCTTATGAAGATTGTCTCTCACCTGCCGGAAGAGCGGCAAAACCTACTCTTCTCGGCCACTATGCCTCCAAAGATGCGTACCATGGCCGACAAGGTGCTCAATGACCCTGCCGAAGTGAAAATAGCGGTTTCCAAACCGGCAGAACGTATATTCCAGGCGGCCTTTATGGTGTTTGATGATCAAAAGATCGCCTTGGCCAAACATCTTTTACAAGCTAAAAAGCTGCAAAGCGTTATTATCTTTTGTAGCACTAAAATCAGCACAAAACGGCTGAATAAAGAATTACAGGGCTTGGACTTCCTGTCGGAAGAGATCCATTCAGACCTCATGCAAAGCGAACGTGAGGCCGTGCTACGTGAATTCAAGAATAGGAAGATCAATATTTTAGTAGCAACGGATATTTTATCTAGGGGCATTGACGTGGAAGATATAGACCTGGTCATTAACTACGATGTGCCTAACGACGGTGAAGACTACATCCATCGGATCGGTCGAACGGCCCGCGCTGCTTCGAAAGGGGTGGCTTTTACCTTTGTAAATGAAAAAGAGCAGCGCAGCTTTCAAGACATCGAAGGGCTGCTGGGAACGCCTGTAGCCAAGGCAAAACTGCCTGGACACATAGGGGAGGGGCCAAAATACGAACCGCATAAAAGAAAAGGCCGCGGAAGACCCAACGGAAGAAGGAAAAACACCAAAAGGCGTTGATCCTGTCCAGGGCGTCCTTGAAAATTAGCTTTGATTGGGAAAACGTTGTTTTGGAGAACTAGGATGCATTTTTAAAATGTCCAGGATAATGCCAGTCTCTAAATGAACCGTTTAGGTGGAATTTCGAGGTTCTTCCATATGCACTTGAATTTTTAATGCTGCCCATATTCGAGGTTTTGTTCTAAATCCATCGAAAACCCATACCTGGGAACGTTATCCTTACTCTCTAACATCGTCATTCCTTGCGGCCGTGCGCTGGGATGCGCATGACAAGGAACCTGTGAAGTCGTCAGGCGGGAACCCGGTAGGCTCACAAGGAGAACAATTTGCAGCTGACGATACAGCAGATCCCTGCTCTCGCGCATACCTCACCCTGCAAGGCAGGGATGACGATAAAGAAGGTTTTTTTCGTTTTTGATGAGGATATCTTAAGGGCTCCTTTACCGTTAAATCCCTGTTTACAAAATTATTGTATGTGGTAAAGTTTGGCTTAAAATCATTATAGCCTAGGCTTAACATGAGGTTTTGAATACTTTCACAGTCTTTAAACTGGGTATGAGCTTCCGTTCTACGACAAATCAGGTCCCGGCTCTTGCAATAAGCCTTCTCACGACCACTGGCCGGAATGACGGTTTACGAGTTTAAGTTTGAGAATTGGTTCAAGGCGAGGACAAGTGCACCCAGCCTCGTTCTTTTTCATTCAATTTATCAATAGCGAGAATAAAAGCGGTTTATGGCCCCTGTTAGCTGGTTGTAAATTGGCCTGGTGAACTCAATAAAAAGATCTTGTGGCGGCGGTGGGGTGGCTTCTTCTCTTTTACAGGCTTTGAGCTGATCATCGGAGAGCGCTCGCTCATCACCCTTGAAAGAACCCCATCTCGAAGTCCAAACGTACTCCCCATTAAATTTTCGATGGGTGAGTACGGCGTTAGTATTCCCGTCAAATACCTGCATACTGAACAACCCGTTTGATTTTACTTCTTTCTTATTAATGGTCACTTTTGCGTATACCGTACTGTAAGCATCTATTTTTGTGCCATCTTCTAACGTAACTTTCCCTACCTTAACACTATCCTTACTGACCGATTCTGTGTTTCGTTCAAGCAACGTTTTTCCCACCACAAAATCATCAAACTGCAGGCGTAAAAAATGGTCTACGTAAGGCAATTGATCTCTTTCGGCCTCTTCAGGGGTATAGAAACGCACAAACTGGCTCCCCCTAAATTGCGTATGCAGGTACTCTTCTATCTTATCTTGAAAGAACCGGGCGCTGAGGTCATAGCGAGTAGGGACGGGGATCTGCTCGATCACTACTTTTAAAGTAGCCCTGAATTTGGCTTCGTCTAGTTTATTGTTTACGTCCTTATACCCTGGGACAAACCTTTTTACGTCAGAAAATAAATAATAGGCCCGCTTAGCGTCTTCCCGCGTATCCCGTTGCAAGGCGTTGAGGCCGGCTTCGTAACTCTCATCCGCAGCTTTTTCCTTTAACTCCGCTACTTTGGTATAAAAATCCTTTGGATTAGGCACTACCCTAAGTGCTCCCGGTGACCGGCGGATCTCTTCATACATGCTGTTAACCTGTTCATACGCCCTGAGAGATTCTTTGAATTTGAAAGGGCTATCGGAAGATATGGCATTTATGGCGCTTCGCTCCAGTGTTTCTACGGCTAAAGGATAGCTTTGCTTGAGGGTTTCCCTGGATTTTTTGTGCGTTGGGTTTTGTCGCAGACGATTTACGGATTTTAACACCGCCTGGTAGTAATCCCCTTGCTGAAAAGCTTTTTTCCCGGATGAACATGCCGAAAAAAATAAGATCAGCACGAAAAAAATAGAATAGTACAGTTTGTCCATGTTCAAACTTGTGTTATGTTACATCTTCGAGGCACAAATAACACATTTGATGCCAAATTTTCAATGCTTGGCAATTTTAAATCAGTAATTACCGGTACCCGGTTGAAGTGGTGATCTCTTAGCCATGTTCTCAAAGATCCGAAACAGCGTGATGTTATTCGCCAATAGACAGGCCGATCGATATAAATAATGTAAACCATTCTTCATTAAACCACAGCCTCTTATTACCACTGCACTATCATTGGGCCATCCGAATAGTCCAAAAGGAGATAGGGTAGGTTCTCTAATTTAAAGTCACCGCCGGGTACTCCTACGGGATCAAAATTTGATATCGGTGCTATGTAGCGATAGTCTTCAAACTCCAGTGTTTGTTCCTTTTGATTGAGCATAGGCCTCATGCTTCCGAAACCATGGAAGCAGATCTTCAAGGTGTTGAAACGCGACTTGAAACTGCCTTCAGCGGCACTAATTTCCAACGTAGATTTACCCGGGATGTAGCGTAGCTGGCGCCTATGATAAACATCTTTTTCATAGTCAAACGTTTCACCATCATCTTCGTAGTAAGTAAACTCATGGTCATCTTCCCCTTTGTAAACATGTATTTCCAATAGGTCGCCCAAGTTCTTGGTATTTTCTTGTACGGCGGGTGCCATCGGAATGATCGAGGAAGCCTTAACATAAAGGGGTAAGGTCTCAATGGTACTTTCAACAAGCACTTCTCGGTCCCCCGGATGGACACGATCGGTAAACAGGTCATACCATTCCCCTTTAGGAAGGTATAGCTTGGTAAAGCGCTCGTCACTTTTGACCGGGATCACAAGTATCGATGGGCCAAAGAGGTACTGGTGCTGGAAATTCTTATCGTATACCCATGCGGCATGAGGATAGTCGATAGCCAGGCTCCGCGCAACCGGGATGCCTGTGAGTGCAGTTTCATAAAAGCTCGAATACAGGTAAGGCATAAGTTTGTATCGCAGGGTGATGAAGTTACGCGAGATCTCTTCCACCTCTTCCCCGTACGACCACGGCTCGGAGTCACGACTATTTACCATGCTATGTCCCCGGAAGAACGGCGAGAAAGCGCCTACTTGTACCCACCTGGCAAAGAGATGTTCACTGGCATTGCCTACAAAGCCGCCCACATCATAGCCCGTGAAAGCTACCCCCGTTAGGCCCATGCTGTTGACTAGCCTTATGCCCAGCATCATATGATCGTCATCCGCCATGTTATCTCCCGTCCAAACCGCGGAATAGCGTTGGATGCCCGAAAAGGCCGATCTTGTTAGGCTGAAGGGCCTTTTTCCTTTTAAAAGTTCGCGGGCGCCTTCGTAGGTACTCCGGGCCATCTGCATTCCATAGACGTTCCGGGCCTCGCGTGCCGTGGTCTTGTTCCCATCAAACTCAAACTCCATCAACTCGGGCAGTGTATTGCCCCAGGTGGCGATCTCGTTCATGTCGTTCCAATAGCCCTCGATGTCCATGTCCGCATAGATCTCAAGGTGCTCTCGCCACCATGCACGGGCCCCTGGGTGTGTGAAATCAGGGAAATGGCACCACCCCGGCCATACTTCTCCCGAGTAATAGCTACCGTCCGGGTATTTCACGAATATATCTTGTGCCTTGCCAGACTCGTAGGGCTCGTACCCTTCTTCTATTTTGATCCCTGGGTCACACATGACCACCACATGGAAACCTTGCTTCCTGAGTTCTCTGATCATCCCTTTCGGATCTTTGAAATGTTCTTTATCCCAAGTGAATATCTTGAACTTATCCATATAGTGGATGTCCAATACTATGGCGTCGGCTGGTATCTTCTTCTCCTGGAAATTTCGTGCTAAGCTTAGCACCTCTTTGTCCGGGTAATAGCTGTAACGACATTGTTGGTAACCTATGCTCCATAACGGGGGTAAAGGCATACGGCCGGTTAGCTGCGTGTAGGCTTCAAGCACCCCGGCGACAGAATCGTCATAGAAGAAATAATAGTCCATATCCCCATGATCGGCAGAGAAGCTGCTGAACCGGTCATTGGAGGCCCCAAAATTGAAATGGGTCTTGTGTGAGTTATCCAGGTAGATGCCGTACACCTGCCCGTGGTGGATACCGATGTAGAAGGGCATGGAACAATACAAAGGGTCCGACCCCTCCCTGTACGCATAGTGATCGGTATTCCAATGCTGGTATCCTGCACCGCGCCGGTCCAGCGGACCTGTTTTTTCTCCTAGCCCTATGAATCGCTCCCCCTCTTGTAATTTTTTATAGGTAGTCACCTGGTCACCGATCCAAGAAGTGCCAAACGCGGTATCATCCTCGTTGATCACGTTACCGTCCAAGTCATGAAAATAAAAACGTACCGGTGCGCGTGTTATCACCAGCTGCATTTTAGAGGTGGAGAGGATCAGCTCCGCGTCGAGTTCTTCCAGTAAAAACTCACCGGCTGGAGCGGCTACCACGGCATAAGAATGCTCCCTGTAAGTGCCCCCTATTGTTACCTGCACGCGGATGGTCCGGGCATCATAAACCATCAGCCTGAAGCTACCATACGATGTTTCGGCCTCGATGCCATGGCTAGTTTTTACAAACGAAGTTAATTCGCCTAATGAACGGCTGAGTTTGTTTTGCGAGATATTCACAATTAAATTAAGGTTTTAGTTGTTACGGGTGGAATACTCCGTAATCTAAAATAGTAATTCTTCGGCCGGTTTTGCTGTTTTGAACAGGTAAAAAATGATGTAAACGATTGCGAAGCGATACATAGAGCGCCTTTACTGCCTGGTGTGCCCCAAACTAATCCAAACCCCACAAACACAAGAGGGCGATCAGCGAATAAACATAACGTCTTTCGCGAATAGGGCTTCCCGGCCCAAAGAATCTTTGGTAATAAATTTTTTTGGTAAAATCAAGCTATCTGGGGGCACAGGGTGATAGGACCGATACTCTTTGATCCACCGCTGTGACCTTTTAATGACATGAGGCCCGTTTTTTTCTAACCCATTATTAAGTTCCTGTACGTATTGAAGCTCACCAGGGTACACATACAAAGCTTCGGTGGAGTGGTTTACAAGCCTTAAATCCAGGTAAAGCGTATCCAGCCAATGATAGGAACGAAGCTGTAAATTGACACCGGCCATGGCGATCTCATTTTCATCCCAATGCACAAAAGAAGGCCTTCCGGATGCAACTTGGTATTCTTCTTGGGCTTTTTTGTCCAACGTAGGTTTAAAAAGCACGACCTGGTCTTGGGCGGCATGATTTTGCCTATAATCCAGCCAGGTGGAATCTGCCATTTTAAAGTGGTATTCATACTTTTCCTGCGGGAGCTTTACCTGTAGCGTGTATTGCTGGTTTAGGTCCCCTCTCATTCCTGTATGCATAAAAAAACGACGGTCATGGACCGGTTCGAATAACAGGCTAAAACTATAATTCATTTTCGGTGGTATGAATAGGCCGGTATCCACGGGGACAGGATGGCTGAAATTTCCATCGGGGGTATGAAGGGTGAAGTCAGTAGCGTTTAAAACCAAGGGTGTCGAAAGCGCATGACGTATTACCAAGTCTACCTGCACCTGCCCGCTCGATGATGCGCCATACAGCTGGGCATCGAGCTGTAATTTTTGCTCACTAGGCAAGCTGCCGGGCACGAAAGGCACATCGAAACCCGGGTTAGCCTGCTGTACTTCGACGAAGAACGCGTTTGCCGCATCTTCAAACCCTGTACTACAACTTAAAACAACGAAAATAGACAGTAAGAATAGTACCGATCTCGACATATTCAAGAGGGAGAAACACCCCGCCAAAGGGTGGAAGAAGCCTATTGGCAGGGACGTTAGTTTAATACATTAGGTTTCTCCCTATTTTGGCGACCAGATCGAATAGCTATTCGGGGGGCACTGTATCTTCACCCAACGGTCCCCTTGCGTGGTGGGCTCCCAGCTTGAGTTACCCGTGAAGTCTTTGATCACGGTGCTGGCCCAGTTGGTTTGTATCCATCGCTCTACCCAGCCGTTCGAGTCGTTTAGGTAGACCACTAAGCCTGGTGAACCATTTCTCCGGGCGATGTACTCGTCATTATCCGTATAAAGTACCGAGGTGTTGCCCACGGCTTTATTCCTGTGGATCCAGATCAAGTTATCCAACTTATCCTTATCCAGCCATTCTTCATAGTCACGATAAAATACTGTGGGGTATCCTTCGTGGGTCATGATGTAGGCATAGGCATGCATCTTATCCCAGATGATGTCCGTGTCGTGGTTGGCCACGAAAGTTACGGCTTTCATAGGGTCGCGTTTCCAAAGCATATCGTCGTTCAGCTTATTCAGGTCATTGCCGTCAAATGCTTCGTCCATCCGGTAGTAAGCGGCAAAGTCGAAAGCCGAAGCGGTTCGGTCCGTGCTGTTCACCCAGTTCTGTAATAAGCCCGCGTTGCCGTCCCAGTATTCACCTACGGCAAAACCGCCCACTTCATTCATCCAGTCGCGGACCACCCAGCCCCCGAAACCTTTCACGTAATCAAAACGCCAGCCGTCGAAACCCATGGTATTCTTATAGTATTTACCCATGCTATCGCCGCGCTTCCAGAGCCAGTCCTGCACATAAGGCGCCGAATGGCTTAGGTCCGGGAACCCCCCGAATACTCCTTCGTCGGCGTTCCGGTAGTTATTGGGGTGGAAATCACCGTAGGACCGGAAAAACTTCCCGGAAGCGGGGTTGTAATCAGTATAGGTATTCTTCCCGGCATAGGGATTCCATTCCAGGTCGCCGCCACTGTTATGGTTGATCACCACATCGGCATACACGTCTATGTTATGGCTGTGTGCCGTACTGATCAAGCTTTGCAGTTCCGTTTTCGACCCGAACCGGGTTTCCGTGGAGCCTTGTTGGTTGTAATTCCCGAAATCCCAATAGTCGAACGGATCGTACCCCATAGAAAAGGCCCCGTTCATCGCTTTAGATACCGGGGGCAGCCAGATCGCTGAAAAGCCGACTGCATCCCAAGCAGCCAGTTTGCTCCTGACTGTATTATACCATGTACCCCCGGCGGGTACATCCCAATAAAACGCTTGCATGATCACCCCACCCCCGGGACCGGGTGCCCGGCCGGCGGGATTGGTACGTGATGACTCATTTGCTGAAGTTACTTCCGTGGCCTGGTCTACAGGATCCACCGATGGCTCGCTACAAGCTACGAGCAGGGCCATGGCCGCATAGTGCCAATGGCGGGTTAGTTTGGATTTGAACATTATGATTTAGGTTTAGATTGTGGTCTCAATTTCGAAAGAGTAATAATCAAATACCGGGGAACGTAAGGATTATTGGTTTTTTGAAATTGGCAACGGTAGTGCAAACGTTTGCAGTTTTGGATTTAATTTGGGGATGTAAGGTTTGTGGAGTTGGAGGGACCAAGAACTGTTTGTTATGTTCTAATATTCATGTGCCGGGTGGAAAATGTACTATTGGTTCGTGATTGCTCTGAAAAACTGATAAAAATCATGTTGTTTTGAGAAATGTGGAATGTAAGGTTTTTGTAGTAGAGTGAGTTTTTTTTCTTCCTGGAATTGCATAAGGAGATACGTTGTAGTAAATGTTATATCCTTTCTTTGGAGGGTGAAATGTGCTTTTGATTATGGTTTTGAATTTTTTTGTCCCTGGAGGTTTTATAGCTTTCACCTGATGTTGGTTACGTTCTCTGGTTGGTCTTGTATCCGTTACAAAAGCTTTCTAAGCCCAACGCAACCCTTCCCATAAAAAGAAAAGTCAGGACATGGAAATCAATGTAGTCTGCTCTCCTGATCTTGATTAAGAAGGTTAAAACTTATTTGTTGATCGGTGAGCCATTTTGTGAGTTTCAGGCAGCCCGGCTGGCCGTAAACACCTTACGTCTTCTTTCTTTTTATTAACAACATTATGGTGTGGCTGCCGAGCCAGCAGGTGAGCATAAACCTGGGCCATAGAGTTACCCCTGATTATTAAAATCCATGCATAGTAAACTGCTTTGAGGCCAGAGGGGTGGGAATGGCCGTGAAGAAGAACATAAGTCGGGCAAGTAGAATGAAAAGCAAATGCCTTGTGGATGGCTAAATAGCACAGCAATTTGAGGTGGGAGGATTTGTTTTTTATGAAGCGAATTCCCGGTCGAGTATTGCAGGCACACCTTTTCAACTAGTGTTGTACTGGTTTCTACTTACGATGTTTCGACCACTTATAGGGGCGGTGCTGATCCGAATGTCGCTACACAATATGGAGAGCCAGTCTTTATTTCCCATATGATGATAGATCAGGATACGGGTCATGCTCTTTTCGGATCACGGTTTTAGTTTATCCGACAATGTTTGTAAGTAGGCATAGAGGTATGTCACCGCCGAGATTAACGTGATTATTCAAGTACAACTTGATCGCCGAAAATGATAAACATGGAGGTGTAAGCAGTCAGTAGAGGTGTTTCGGCTCAAATCATGGAAATAATCCGAAAGAAAAAACCTGCGGCACTGGTACCCCTTTTATTTTCCCTTCTTCTGAGAGTTTCTTGAAATACAATTTTGACTTCGGAGCCGGTCAATCGATAATTTGTATTCACCGGAGTTTATGGGATACTTTGTAAAAGACCCAAGTGCTACAAAAGGATATCACATTAATCCCATAATCCTAATGAAGAGAATAAAAGCCTATTTTCTACTTACATATTTTTCACTCGATAGAAATAGTTTTGAGTTGAGTTAACAAAATGGTTAGTATTAACATTAAGTTTTTAGCTCTAGAAAGAGCATTGCGGGGAGTGTTGATTGAAACCAGTCATTCATAAAATGCAATAATTTGGTAGCCTATACACACTATGATAGCTCATTATGGACTTAATCATAGCAATGAAAATCTTCATGTAAAAATATGACTATAATCAAATGACTTTTCAAAGGACCCGGGAATAATTTATGCTATCATTGATAAGGTCTGAAGAACCCATATTCAAATGATGAAAATTAAGATCAAAATTCTTTTGGCTTACACGGTTACCGTATGCCTTAATTATTTTCAAAATAATACCCATGGCCAAGAATTAACTGAACCTGGTCCGATCATTATGCCGTCCCCTAATGCCGCCTCCTTAGGGCATTATGTAGAAGCCCCGGTCAATAATTTCACAGGTCTTCCTATAATTAATATTCCACTTTACCAAATAAAGTCGGGAAGTTTGAGCCATAATATAAATTTATCTTATCACCCAGGGGGCATTAAAGTTGCACAAGAAGCCAGTTGGGTAGGTTTAGGTTGGGCCTTGAATGCAGGAGGAGTGATAACCAGGGTGGTTAGGGATAGGGATGATTTTGGTTTGGAAAGTGCTGTCTTAGGCTATGGCTATGCTATTTATAGTTCAAAGGATCAACCTACCTCGGTTAACAATACAATGAATGCAGTTTACGTACCTGACCCTCATTGTCCGATCCAGTTGTACCGGTTTAGTATCCCTCCGGAAATAAGTAGTAAGGATGATGAAAATTGGTTTTATGATGTAATCTCTGACGATAGAGACAGCGAACCAGATATGTTTATGTTCAATTTTGGTTCATTTTCAGGTAAGTTCTTTTTTAGTGGTTGTAATCTGTCCACGCAAAATTGTGACGTACTCGAGGCAAAATCAATGGAAAATGATGACTTGGAAATTAAATACTTCAGATTGACGGAAACTTGGCTCGTAACCGATGGGCTTGGTAATAAATACTATTTTGAGGAGGCTGAGAGATCAAGGACTTATTCAAGGACTGATAAAAGTACTTTATATGTTAACGAGGATGAAGTTTACGGAGTAGCCGGTATGGAGGACACTGAAATAAAAACTGCCTGGTATTTAACTAAAATTGAGTCAGCATCGACTGATGACCATATTGTATTTAATTATAAATCAAGTATTCATACTTCTCTGACCCGGCCGGCTGTCTCCGTTGTCAAAGATAATTTTCGTACCGGAGAACTTTATAATGATCGCATAGACAATTATACAATCAGCCAGACTGTGATCTATAATAAATACTTAGAATCCATACAATTTAGCGGGGGTACTATTCATTTCTCAACCAGTGAACGGGAAGATATCGAAAACCCGATAAATACCAATTTACCTCCCCAAAAGCTGGACCGTATTAATGTTTATCAAAGTGGAAATGCTCAACCTATTTGGACTGTAGAATTCTTGACCAATTATTTCAAAAAAATGACTACTCCAAATCCCATTTATGCCAGGCTCAAATTAAATGGGATAGAATTAGGAGGGTATAATGATCCTCATCCGCAAAGGTATGGATTTATTTATCATGAGTCGGGAAGCAGCATTCCAAAAAAGAATTCTTTTGCTACCGATTATTGGGGGTACTTCAATGATAGGAATAATTCGCAACCTGTTCCTTATTACACGTTCAAATTCCCTGGTACTCCCCCGACTTATATGACCCATCATGGCGCCAATCGTAGGCCGGATGCGGAAGCATCCAAGATTTTTCATTTAACCCAGGTGAAATATCCTACAGGAGGTACACATACCTATGAAATGGAACCCAACCAATACGGTAATAATTTATTCGATCAATATGCCGAACGTCCTCCAAAAATCGTACATACCTTAAATGCAAGCAACTACAGCTGGGATGAAAATCCTACTCCCTTTAGCACCAAAGAATTCACACTAAGTGAGGCGAAAATTGTAAAATATGAGGCCAGGAGTTGTGCATGGGATCAACAGAACCTGTCAGATAGATTCGCAAATATCGAAAAGTGGAATCTTTTCCATGGAACCTGGGAGGATGCAGATGTCTTGGGATGGGTAAGTTATACTTACCCTACTATTGATAATTCTGGTTGGTGTGATCCAAGCCTTCATTATAACAGCATATATGATTTAGACTATGACAGTGGAGATGATGTGTATCGCATGCTTGAATTAGGACCAGGGAAATACCGTATTGTATTAACGCCTAACCCTAATACAGAAGCCGAGGCACGTATATCCTATGAATCTGGCGAGATTTTCGTAGAAGGGGTGAAAGAAGGGGCTGGATTAAGGGTAAGACGTATTGTCATTGATGATGGAATAAAATCGAACACCAAAGAATACGACTATAGATTATCAGACGGAAGATGTTCAGGTGTTTTAATTGCCCCTCCAGATTTCGCGTTCGAAGATATGTTGACATCATATTCACTTTCCCCTTTAAGTACGGCATCCGGCAGCTATGTAGGTTATGGGTCGGTTAAGACCAGTTATTTTAACTTTAAAGGTGATTTGAATGGGTATGAAATAAACAATTTTCATGTGTTGGAAGAGCAATATACAAATCATGAAGAATCCCCTAATGTTCCTCGCCAGCCTTACCCATTAAATGGCAAGCCTAGTAGTAAGACCTATTATAGTGGTTCTAGGAAAAAGGCAAAAGAGATTGGTTATGAATACGAGGTGTTTGAGGACTATAACAATAAAATTTACGGGCTTTGGGGGCCTGACATTACGATCATTGACAATTATATATGTGAACCTGATTATCCTGACAAACCTGTATTTCGTTACGCCATGTACTATTACGATTTTTACCCTACATGGGTAAAGTTGATTTCCAAAAAAGAAGTCCATTTTAACCGTAACGCCACAGCAAATCTCAGAAAGAATACTATCTATTCTTACAATGATAAGAATACGATTCCTTCTACTATCACTACCTACGTCGGATCATCTTTAAATGAATCCCCGGAGGTAAATGTATCTACGTACAAATATTATGAAAATGAACCTTCAATATTGCAGGGAAGTGATGTGTTAAGGAGCAAACACATGATCGCAGTTCCCATTGAAAAAGTAGAACAAAGGAATGGGAATACTACTTCAATCATACGTCATTATTTTAAAGAGGAGAATACCTTAAGCTTATTGGATAAAATTGAACTTCTACCCACTGGCTCCTCCAGCCTAATTACCAACTATTATAACCATAACGCATCGGGAAAGATCGTCGAACAATGGAAAGACTCGGATATGCATACAGTTTTTATTTGGGGCTATAATGGGAAGTATCCCGTTGCTCAAATTGAGGGTGCAGAACTGGACGAGGTCAAAAGTTTATTTGGTGGCGCATTACCAAATTTAACCGGGGTATTGTCGTCATCTCAGGAAAGTATCCTCAGGAATGGCTTACCCCAAGCTATGATAACAACTTATGAATACGCTCCATTGATCGGGTTGATAAGAGAAACAGATTCTAATGGAAGAAAACGTAATTATGTTTATGACAATGGCAATCGTCTTTATCAAAGTATCGATCACGACAATAACGTACTGAAAGAATATTCTTATCAATATCATTATGAATAAGTATTATGTTTCCTACTTGTTAATAGTGCTGTTTACAGGCTCACTGAATACCCTTAAGGCACAGGTTGATATTTCGGATATGGTTACAATAACCGATCAACTCAATAGCAACGATCATATTACAGTGCTCAACGACAACAATTTTAATACCGGGATAAAGTTGTCTTTTGACTATGATTATTTATTCATTAAGTGCCCGCTAGAGTTTACTATAGCTACCTGTGAAATATACTACGATAACAATATTAGTGGCTTCATAGAAGATGCAGGACCTCACTATTATTTTGAAGAATTCAAGAATACAAGGGGAGCTGTTTCTTTTCCAATAGGTACGTCTCTTGAGTATATCAATCTTTACTTCTATGGTGAGTTTGATATTACGGAAATAGTTGTTTATGCCTATGCCCCAACCCTACCCACCTACATCAATTCGATACAAGAATTTACCGCCTTACGACCTGGGTTGACGGCTCTTTCTACCGTAACTGACAAAAAAGAGGTCATGCTCTATACTAGTTACTTTGATGGGCTAGGTAAACTAGTACAGCAAGTAAAAAAACGACAGTCAGCAGGCCCTTTAGACACTGATATTATTAAATCCTTCGAATATGATGGGCTTGGTAGGTTAGAAACAGAATATTTACCCTATTCTTCTGGGCAAACTACTGGGACATTTAATCCCAAGGCAGTGGGTATCGGCCAAGAATTTGCGTTTAGCTATGAAGAATCAGAACAATACCAGTTTTACCAAAACCAACTCTTAGTAAGCCATAGTACACATCCCTATTCCATTAATAAATTTGAAAATAACCAGCTTAATCGATTGATTGAACTAGGTGCACCAGGCTCGATTTGGCAACCAGGAACTGGCAACACGATTAGGTATACTCATGAGATCAACCTAATTGATGATCAAGTGTTTATTTGGAATGTTGATTTTATTTCGGAAGAACTGTCTACCAATGGATATTACGGAACGGGTCAACTTTATAAAATCATTACTGTAGATGAACAAGGTCATCGGACAATTGAATTTGTCGACCGTCTGGGTCGACATCTGCTCAAGCGTGTCCAGGCCAACGAAGCTGCCACCGCATGGGCAGATACCTATTATGTTTACGAAGATTTTGGGGACCTACGGTACGTTCTCCCCCCGGAGGCGGTAAGAGCCATAGGCAACCCGGGTACTTTTCCCCATAGGCCCAGCCCCACGGTTTTATCCCAGTGGACTTTCGGCTATGACTACGACGGCCGCCGGCGTCTGATCAAAAAAAAGGTGCCGGGTGCCGATACATTATATATGGTGTACGATAACCGTGACCGGTTGGTACTGACCCAAGACGGGGAGCAACGAAAGCAAGACGAATGGCTTTTTACCAAGTATGACGCCTTCAATCGCCCGGTCTTAACCGGCTTTTACGAGACTTCAAGCACGTTAAGCCAAGAGGCGATGCAATTAGCGGTAGATACTTACTACAGCGGTCCTTCGGTTCCTTTTTACGAGACCTTGGGCGGGAATATCCATGGTTATACCAACGTGACCTACCCTTCCCAAAGCGATGAAAGCCGGTATTTATCGGTCACCTATTACGACGATTATGGTTTCCAAGGCACGGTAGCCGGCTTTAACAGTAGCTTCCACTACCAAAAGCCAGTCACCCCTGGTGGGTGCCAAACGATCCCCCAAGGTACCTATTGTTATGAAGACGAGGCTTTTGACCGGGTGAAGGGGCAAGTGACGGGCGCTAAGGTAAAAATACTAGGCACCGACCAATGGATCAACACGGTGACCCACTACGATGACCGCTACCGTGTGATCCAAACGGTGAGCACCAACACCTACTTAGGGGTGACCACGCGTACCAGCCAGCTGTACAACTTCCCAGGGTGGCTCTTGGAGACCTACAAATCCCAAACCCGTGGGAGCAAAACCCTGGGATTACGGCAGCGCTACAGCTATGATCATGCCGGTCGGCTGCTGCGAGGGTACCACGAGCTTTATGATGACGGTGTGGGACAAGGAGAAGTACTTCTGGCCGAGAACCGGTACAACGAGTTAGGGGAATTGATCGAGAAGAACCTTCACGTAGAGGGGGGTGTACCAGCGCAAAGCATTGATTACCGGTACAACATCCGGGGTTGGCTGGAGAGCATCAACAATGCGCAGTTGACCCATGACCCTCGCAATGATGATAGCAACGACCTGTTCGGTATGGAACTGATCTATGAAAGCCCGTTGAACGGGGTTCCCCCTGTGGGGAATTAACCCAATTCGTGTCAAAAAGAAAGCCCACTATGCAACACATTTTCCTATTATTCCTCGTTTTGATCAGTATCCCCGGCAGCATTGCGAGCCCTGGTGACCCGGGAGGTACGAAGCTTACCGATCACAGGTTAGCGAAAACACCTCCTGCTTTGCTTTTAAATAAGGTCCCTTCCACACATCCCGGTAAGCGCCCAAGTGCCAAGCGTACCTATTCCCATACCCGTCCTACGGCCTTGATGGTGGGGATAGGGATCCTCACCCCTTTAGGTGCTGGTGTAGCCACGGGAAGCCTTCACTTCCCGTTACAAGGAGCCTTTGACGGCCAGCCGGCTTGGGATGAAGTGGCACAGTCCCCCACCGGGGGAGTGGGGGGTGAAATAGCCCCGGCCTATGGGGACCGGTACGGTTACATTGATTTCGGCCCCAACTATGCGGATACCCGGATCACAGGCACATGGACGCAGTACCGCGCTTGGAGCGGGGGAGACCATACCCCGTACGTAGCCTTATGGTGGGATGATGATACGGATAATATCAATGACAACGGGGTGGCAGAGACCCG
>JANQLQ010000239.1 GCA_028280565.1 Fulvivirga sp. | reverse complement strand
TAGCGCTTCGTTCCACCAATTGTACGCAGGAATACCTAGCCGCTCTATAGCAGGTGCATCATAGTTGAGCTGGGAGATCTTCTCTTCTACGGAAAGCCGTGACAATAAGTCGTCGAGACGCTCATTGAGTGAGATCTTGGGGTTTTGAAAAGCATATTCAAAATCTTGTGTAGTCGATGGTTGGGAAATACCAGTGGAGCTGGTCTTTTTATTATCGCACGAGTACAATAAAACTCCACCGATGAGTAAGAAGCATAAGTGACGCATAATACTTAATTGTTGGTTCCTAAAGTTAGTTAATTATAGTCATAAAGACTATAAGTTTATTACTTAATATGATCACGACTGATCCCGATGTACAGGTTATTAGCAGCATAAAATACCACTCCAAAACCGACCCGCTACGATTAAATCCTGTATTGCTCATTTAACGGCCCGGTCCATACTCATTCAGAACAGTATAATGTCCTGTTTTACTGTAGATATTCAAATTACGGAACATCATTTTAGACCTGAGCATTGCACGTATAGCTACCCTACCGAAGTTTAAGACCGGTCCGTCATTGCCATGACCATCATCTGTGGCTTCAATCATGATCGTCCCATTAATTGCCCCAATAATCTTATTCCCCTCTTGTAAAAATTGAAGTTTATACCATTTGTTGATTTCTATGGGTCGGTCCAGGCAGCCATAGGCCAAGGGCTTCATAAACGGATTTTTCATCAGCGCCGAGGATAGAACGTCATTTCTTACATCCGCCATGTCACGATAATATTCCCAATGATAGTTTCTAATATCTTCCCAACACACCATCGTCATGCGGCCTGAAGTGCGCAGTGGGTAATCATTCATAAAATCTTCACGATTCATCCCTGAGGCCTGCGTCATTAACAGGCTTAAGCCCCCTCTCCGCAGAGATTTGAATTCATATTCGACGTAAATGTCTCCTTCAAAAGGCTTTTTGATCCAGAGATAGGCCTGGCTATCCAGTCGTGAGCCGGTATACAGCTTGTCAATGTTTTCCAATAACAGTCCTTCCCCTGTTATTTCAACCTTAACGGGTAGGCCCTGGACATAAAACGTGTCCAATTGGTCCGTTTGGGTCAAGGATAAGTCAAGTTCATTTGACCAGGCATCACCCGGTATAAACGAAAAGGTTTTACGTCCCTCACCCGCATGGAGATACCTCAATTCAGACATATAATTTTGATCGAAATCCGTGGCCTCGCTCTTATATTTTTCATAGACCTGGGGCCCTGGTAATTCGTCTTTGTAGAATTCGATCGTGGAATAAGCCAAGGCCGGGTTACCCGTATAGAGTTTCCCACCGGCCTGGTCAACATGAAAGCGTTCATTATAATATTGATCTTCTGCGCCGACCAAAATACCATTAACATAGAGTCGGTAGGTTCGATCGCTATGATTCCAGGTGAGGGTAAGAAAATACCAGCGGTTGGATTCAAATGAAAAATGATTAGCCGTAACCAAAGCACGGTGCGGCAGCTCAAAAGCATCTTCGTAGTGTTTTCCTTTTGCAAACATGGCCTGGATATTCGGGTGCCATGTGGCTTGGGTCACAAACTTGAAATTGGCATTTTCAAAATCTTGGGGATCCGAATGGTCTGAAAGAAAGGGGTAAAACGTAATGTTAGGATTAGACTTTCGCATATTTCCATGCACCACTAAGGGTGAAATCTCCTCTAAAGAGGCTACCCATATCGTAATACTGCCTTCGTTACGGTTCACCAGGTGTTCATTAATAATTATCCGGCTATGAATACTGGTAGTGTTAACAGCCTTTCTTCCCGCTATTTCAAGGATACGGTAGGGGCCTTCAATTTCCAGGTCCTGGGCGCCCTTTTCGGAAGTCTCCACAACATACCGGAGCGACGGTTTTATATCTTGTGCATTAACCCCTATAATTAGGACCATCAAATGGATGGACAGTACACCTCTTATCATTTTTCTGAAAATTTCACTAACCATACCTTTGTGGCTATCTCATTATAATTATTTTGAAATCCCCCCGCATTGATTCCGTCCGTATACAACATCACTGGTGCAACCTCTTTCTTCCAATGATGAGAATGTGCAAAGGAAGGTAGCCACTGCGCAGTAGATAAGTTCCCAGGCATTTGGAATAGCTTTTCCACGTTCGATTTGCTAACGTTTATCTTTAGTACGACGGTTATGGTACCGTCTGCTCCCCAAACATTTTCTTTAGTAGGCACTAACATTATCCCCGCATAAAGATCGCCTTTGTAAGAAGATAAACTAGACTGCATATGTACCCGATATCTACTTTCATCTATGTGCAGGGCGGGCGAAAGATCGGTTTCCACCCATTGGCCGTCCAGGTAACTTCGTAAAGCCACTGTGCCCTTGAATCCGTTATGATACAGGAAGTGAGGCACATTGCTTTGGTCTATTACCAGGTTAGAGAGCTGGATCTGCATGTATTCTTTGCTCGTAGGGCCACCTTCAGCATATTGTTCTAAAAAACCCGGTGAAGCCAATCTATCTGCTTTGTACTCACCTTCTATCAGCCCCAGGTCGTTAACCCGGACTGGAGTGTTTACTTTACCGTTAGAATAAGAGGCCCAAGTCTTTCCTCCATCCCCTGAGAATAGATGAGATGCGCCGTGATAAAGCGAACCTTTTTCAAAGCCAGGCGGACCGGGTTGTACATTAGCAAATAACAAATGGACCCGATCATCGGTGCCTATGGATAAGCTATTGGTCCAGTAGACGTATCCCGGTTTAGCAGCTTCCACGATCGTACGTGGTCCGGACCATTGATTGTTCTCGAATTCTACCAGGTCTAAACTCCAAAATTTTTCTTTTTTATGCCTGAAAGAAAGGTATAGCTTACCATTTTGACTAGATACCAGTGACGGATAAGTGGCCCTGGCGACAATGCTATCTACCAATGACCAGTCCGACGTACGTATATCATCCATTTGATAATGATATAAATTTGAATGATGACCGCCTATCACAGCATGAATAGTACCCCCAGGCGATTGTGCCAATGCAGCGCCACAATGGTTATCGGGCATAATACCCCCGATTTTCCCTTCCCTGGCCTGGTTTCCCTCATGATCAATAAAAGACCATCTATTTTGACGGTTTCGATCAATCCACGTACATAAGATGCCATCTTCAAGCATGAGTATCTTATTGCTCATGGTATAAGCGGTTGCCCGGTCACCACCTTGGTCAGTGATCAGCTGTTTTTGGTACGGACCCGTTTGAGCATAGCTATTTTGTATACACGCACAATACATGTACATACTAAGGCCTATGAGAATTCCTATTCTTGCCATTTCATGAGTCTTTTGCAGTGAAGTAAAAGCCCCTTCAAATTGCAAAGGGCTTTTGAGACGATCATAGGGCAATGAATTTCCAAAGCTTATCATCACCTTGGTCACTAATTAAATCCCGGGTTTTGAGGCATTGCATTTCCTAAGTTTGCATCTATCACCAGCTGGGGTATTGGATGAATCGTATCACGTGCAGCCGCAGTCTGACCACCGTTGAAGTTATGTAACTGCACACGTTCCAGCCATTTACCCGTCCTGACCAGGGTCCAGCGCCTATGTTCTTCACTGAATAGCTCGCGCGATCTTTCATCGAGAATAAAATCAATGTCAACATCACCAGCGCTAATCGGCGTGGCATTAGATCTGCTTCTTATTACATTAATGGTATTGGCTGCATTACCGGTACGGCCTAGTTTCAGTTCTGCTTCAGCTTTTAGCAGGTAGGTATCGGCCAACCTCAGGTAGATGAGGTCATTCCACTGGAAGGCCTCTTGCAAACCATTATCCGGTAACAGGTTCTCGTATTTCCTGGAATAAGGCCTCTGGTAAGAAGCCCGGGTCCGTTTGGTGTCCGGTGTGATCACGACATCAGGATCAAAGAAAACAGTATCTCCAAAACTGAACCCGTCAGGCACTCTATCTGGTGCACCCTGGGGGTGATCGGCCTCTTCCTTTATTACCATAAATTGCTTAACAGCATAATCCGAATAACGATCATCCTGGGCTTCATAAAGGTCGAACATAAAGGTAGTGGGCTGCATGCGGGCAATTCCTCTTCCTCCACGGTCTATACGGAAACGGAAGGGACTAACTCCCCCTACTCTTACCTGGTCGTACCTGTTGACCAGCCATCTACGCATAATGCTACCTCCGCCACCCTCGGCGCCAAATTCGTGCTCAAAAATCCAAAGCGCCTCCGTATTTCCTTCACTTCGTTTTGCATTACCGGAGTAAAACATATCCATGAAGGCTACACCTGGTTCATTTGCGCGTACACCATACCTGGCCGTGACCAACTGGTATTCCGCCGTGTTTATACATTTATCAGCCCAAATCAATGCGCTATCTGGTTTTCCAATCGCTAGGTAGATTTCTGCAAGATAGGTTTGAACCGCACCTTTTGTCATCCTATTCTCAATGACCGGTTCTACGGGAATGATCTCTTCGGCAAATCTCCAGTCATTGATCATTTGCCTCCTGATCACACTCCTGGGTGTTCTTTCCCAGTCATTTCTTATCGTACTGCCAGTAGATTCTACCAACGGCATTGGGGCATCACCCCATGCGTAAGAGATGTGCCTGAAAGCCCAGGCCCTGATGGCCCTGGCTTCTGCTACAATATAGTTCCTGTCAGCATCACTCGGCCAGCTCACGTCTGTTCTTGATTCGGCCTGATTAATAATGGTATTGGCTGCATTCACTACCTGGTATAGCCATATAAAACATTTCTCCAGGCCTACCTGGAACGGGTTGTGTTCATTGGCAAAGTCCTCGTAAAGTTCTCCAAACTCCGGGCCTTGCACGTTTGTAACCATATTATCCGTACCTGACATAAACATTTCAGCTCTCAGGCGATTAGACCTAACAAATGCTCGATCATCGGTCAGATTCGAACCGTCATTGTTACCGGCGCTAACTCGACCTGTAAATTCCTCTCGCACCATAGCATAAAGTCCATTGATCCCGGCCTCAAAGCCTGCAGGGCTATTGTACAAGGATTGGCCGGTAAGTATGTGGGGGGTCTCTTCGTCCAGGAGATCTTCAGAACATCCTGCAAAAATCAAAAAGACTAGGACTAATGAATATATTTTCAATTTCATCTTGGTAGTTTTTAAAAGGTAAGATTCAGACCAAATACATATTGCTTCTCCATAGGAGTAGCTCGCTGGTTACCCAATTCAGGATCAAGAGCATCCCATTCGGTGAAGGTGAAAAGGTTTCTACCTGTGAAATATATGTTTAACCTGTCCAGCGCTTTGAAATGCCTGGATGCGTCATAAGAGAGGGTAATATCCTTTATCCTTACAAAATCTGCACTTTGATAATGACGGGCAGCATTACCATCCATTTCATTTGATTGTTCCCTATTTACCGGGTTGAATCCTCCCGGGTTTTCGGGTGTCCAAAAATCCTTGGTGGTCACATTTCTTCGTCCGGCACTGGGCGCGTCATCAAACGTATATGGGTTTTGCTTAGTTATGCCGTGAACACCATGAATAAAGACGTTGAGCGAAAAATCCTTGTAAGTAAACGTATTCGTAATGCCCCAAACAAAATTGGGTACTGTTTGACCTAAAAACTGGCGATCTTCTACATTGATCAGGGTATCACCGTTTACATCTCTAAGTCGTGCAAAACCAGGCTGGCTACCGTAAGCTGCAGCCAATACCGAGTCCTCTTCCTGCCATATGCCATCCCATACCCAATAATCTATTACATCTATATTTTCCCCTGGGAACCACCCATTTGCGCGATCAGGGAGCTCTTGCCCATTTTCATCTACTATTCCGAATAACTCAACGATCTCGTTGTGAAGGACAGAAAAGTTACTGCTGGTGGTCCAAGAAAAATTTGCATTCTTATAATTTTCAGTGGATAGTGAAAATTCAAAGCCACTATTGAGAAGTTCGCCTACATTAGTAGTAATACGTGAAGCTCCATTAACAGGTGATATCTGTTGATTTTGAATTGTTCTATCCGTAATCGATCTAAAATAGTTGGCTGTACCACTTATCTTGGAATCTAATACTTCGAAATCCAACCCTAAATTAAACGTGGTAGTGGTCTCCCACCCCAGGTCCGGGGTGCCAAGGCTTGCCGGAATAAATCCTGCTTGGGTATTGCCACCGGATACGTTGTTCAATTCGCCTACCCTTGAAATCGTCTGGTATGGACTTACTGCCTGGTTCCCAACTTCACCATAGGATGCTCTTAGTTTTAAGCTATTGATTTGAGGAACATCAAAAAAGCTTTCGTTGCCGATATTCCAGCCTACGGCCATAGAGGGGAAAAAGCTCCACTTGTCATTTTCCCCAAACGCCGAGTATCCATCCCTTCGACCAGTTACCGTAAGCAGGTAACGACTGTCGTAGGCATAGTTGAGCCTAAACATTTGAGATAAAAGCACCGTTTTACGGAAACCATCAGAGTAGTCGACACTCCGATCAACGGCTTGATCAAATGGGAAATAGGTAAGAAAGTCGTTTGGGAAATTACTAGCTTCTACAATGACCCGCTCTCTACGAGCTTCCTGGAAACTGTAAAGTAGCGTAGCGCCTAAATTATGATTGCCGAACACGCGGTTATAATTCACTATGTTTTCAATGAGCAGGTCTGATGTACGCTCATCAAATGTCCGGGATATCCCATTGTTGTTAAATCCAAGCGAGGTGGTACGATCACGATACGTCTCCCTGTCGCGATAATTAAATGTATAGCCGGTATTTAGTCGGTATTGTAGCCCTTTGATAAAGGGTATATTTACTTCCATGTAGTTATTAGTAAAAACACGATAAGAGCGATCGGTATCATTTATGTTTGAAGCTTGTAACGGGTTTTGAAAATAATTATCTTCTGGCCAGGGTGCAGTGGTTAGATTTCCCAAACTGTCAAAAGGAGTAGAAAGCGGGTTAAGCCGAAAAAGTCCTTGATCATTGTCAAAAGTGGGCGGTATACCGCTTTGATCTATATGGGAAAGCTGGGTCCTGGTACCGAAAGTAACGATATCGTTGAGGTAGACATCGAAATTAAATCGAGAAGTAATTCTTTC
>JANQLQ010000238.1 GCA_028280565.1 Fulvivirga sp. | reverse complement strand
CTTTGAAAAAGTATGTCATAGGTAGGCTGGCGATGCCCGTGCAGGGGCTACGAAGCCATCTCCTCCAAGAGATACACCGCATGGACTTTGCTACCGCTTATCGAGTAGGGGATGGCTTCACCGCTAGCCCTACAAACCAGCGCTGGGTTCGCAATGACGGCGGATGATGGCTGTCCATAACCATGTTGAGAAAACATTTCTTATACTTGGTATTTCTTCATCTAAATATCCAATTGCAATATTTGAATGAATTAAGTATTTCTGTACCACTCCCTACTCACTTGACCCAAAAAATATCGGGATTCAAAATCTTCCCTCAAACCTGTATTTAATAACCATTGATCCCCTTGATGTTACCTGGGATAGTTTTGTCGAGTAAGCTTGGTGAACCTTTGTGCACTCGTGCCTCTTGGTGGTAAGGCTTCCTCGGCCACAAAGGCACGAAAGCTCAAAGAACCACTAAGGAATCTTCTTTACGATTTAACCTAGCCCTATTCTATATCGAAGCTTATGCCTGGAAGTCTTGCCTTAGGAAACATAAGATTTTAATAGTCGATAATAAAGTTTATACCTTGTTGCACCGACCTATGCTTAAGAAGAAACATCATTAAAAGTGAACAAAATCACTCCCAGCTCCTAAAATTTTAAACCCCGTGCAACCTTTAGTGGCATTATAACATCTACCCATCACAGTGAGAAAACAATGTAAAAAATTGATCATATCCAACTCAAAATATATTGCAACATGAAAAGTGTTTTACTCTTCCTCGTCTTCCCAGGCTTTATTCTTTCCCCTGCCCTGGCAGGTGGAAAATCAGACTCAATAGAATTAAAGAGGATCAACGAACGCGAGTTCAGGTTTCTTTACTACAAAGGTTTCAGTGCCGAAAAAACGTTACAATTATCCAGCAAAGACTTGTTGACTTTAGCGGTGGAGTCTGGCGCAGGTAATGTGGAGATCAAGGGTTATGATGCCGACATCATCAAAGTGAAGGCCGATATTGTTTTATCGGCAAGGAGTATAGGTCGGGCAGCAACCATTGTTGAAGAGTTTATGGACCTGTCGCTGGAAAAGTTTGGAAGCAAAGCCCTGTTAAAGAGCCATTTTGATTTTCACCAAAGAAACAACCTCTCCGAAGCTGTAAATCCCAACGGCTTTTTCAGTTCCCCGGTACGAAAGATCGACTTGGTCGTTTATGTGCCGAAATACCTGGCAGTCACCGTGAATGACCGCTCCGGGGACTTGTTTATTGAAGGGATCGAAAATGACCTCACAGTCAGGGACCGTTCGGGCTTTCTTGAGATCAAGAATATCAAAGGCAATCTCAAACTAAAAGATTCATCGGGCGACATTAAGCTGGTGAACATCAATACCCGCGAAGAAGAGAAAAAAAGAATAACCATCTCGGACCGCTCAGGCACCATCAGGCTGAAAGGGGCGAATGCTGACATTGAATTATTTGACCGTTCCGGGGATATCAGTATGGGTAAGATCTCGGGAAATATATCCTTAACCGACGCCTCAGGCCATCTTTTTATTGAAGAGGTCGAAGGGAACCTAAAGCTCAATGATGCTTCCGGTGATATTAAAGCCACGGATATCAACGGCAATGTAACCCTAAGCGATAACTCTGGTGGAGTATATGTTAACCACGTAACGCAAAGTGTGCATGTTAAAAATGCCGGTACCGGGGATCTGCAAATCAGGAATTACGATGGAAGTATTTCTGGAGACTTGCGGAGATTGGGAAGATGAATAAAAAAAGGCTTCAAATGAGATCTGTGTAAGGTAATCCCAAAGGTCTCCAGGCATTCATGCCTTAAATCTATTACGTCATTGACTATCCATTGGAGTGGCATTTTTGTTTACACAAGTTTTGCAGGTAAAGGGGGTAGATTAACATGAGTTCCTTCGGTTCTCATAATGAGGTTCGTTGAAGCTGGGGTTGTTTTTTAATAATAACTTCAAGCCTTTTACATAGCATTTTTAAAGCAAACTTCTTAGTTTTTAGCTATCTAAAATAGACACCCATTATGCCTCGAATAATATTATTTTTATGCGTGATTATCACATTTTTCAGTTGTGAAGATGATGAGGAAAAGGATTTGATATTTGAGGGTGACTTGATGTTATCAACACAGCTGGAAATAGACGAATTTATGAACTCGGGATTTGAAGAAGTCACGGGCAGCCTAAGAATCAACCCTGCCCCGGGATCTCCTTCGGAAATTACTTCACTGGAAGGGCTTAGCAGTCTTAAAAAGGTTGAGGGCAGTTTGGTTATCCTGGATAACAATTCACTCCAAAGTTTAGAAGGTTTAGATCACCTTGAATCCGTGGGGGGTAACTTAACCATTTCTTATAATGAAGCGCTGACGGATACCCGGAGTTTAAGCAATATCACTTCGGTAGGGAATGAAATCCTTATCCAAATCAATGCTAATCTTAGCGATCTAAATACTTTTGAAAACCTTACCAACGTACAATCTATCACGATCAACAGTAACTCTCGCCTTCATAGTATTAACGGATTCAACAAGCTTTCTTCACTTCCCGGGAGTTTAATAATTGGGAACAACTCAACGCTTTCTATTATCGAAGGTTTCGACAAACTTTCTTCCATTGAGGGAGATTTGCATGTCAACAGCAATACCCTGCTTCCCAACCTTAATGCATTCCAGGGTCTTTCATCTATTGGGGGATCATTGATATTGAATAACAATGACGCATTATCGAGCACCGCGGGGTTGAGTAATGTGTCGACGATCGGAAAAAAGTTGGAGATCTCAAGAAATCCTGCATTGACAAAACTTGAAGGACTCAACCAGGTCCCTACCCTTTCGGAATTCCTTATCATTCTATCTAATCCCGTTTTGAAGGATCTAGATGGATTAAATGGTCTTACCAGTGTAGGAAACCTGTTCATTTTTCACAATGAAGAGTTAACGGGTATTAATTTGGTTAATCTTGCTACGATCACCTATCAATTGGATGTAAAGGGGAATAGCGTTTTAACGGATTTTTGCGGTATCCAACCGGTTATAGAAAATGACTTCACAGGCATTTATAATGTCAATGATAATGCCTATAACCCGACCCAAGAAGACATTTTGGAGGGTAAGTGTAATCAATAATATCAAGTGACTGTAGCGAGGTGATATAGTGCGCCTTCTATTGAACGGACTTCTCTTTAACCACTCTTTCATCGGTGATGATTGAAATGTATAATTTCCCGAGCTTTATAGCTTGGGAGACTTACGTTTGCTCATAGAGAGCACTTAAAAACTGTCTTAAGTTCGTTACATCCACGTTTGGACTCATGGGGTAAGTATCAGCGCTTGGGGTGATCACATGCTATTTATTTATCTTCAAATCTTGCATAGCAATATCATTGCCAACTACCGGCTTTAAGAACGGGATTGGAAAAAATAGCTAATCATACGTAAGTTTTAGGTTAATCAACCCACTTAGAATACTCCACTTCAATGCAAAGTATTGAAAACCAGCCTTTAACCCAGGGGACACAGCGAATACCCAGGGGACACGGAGTAATCTCTGTGGCTCTCGGCGGTCTTCTCCGTTTTCTCGGTGGTTAAACCATTGATTACTTGATAGTTAAACTCAAAACTCACGTTAATCATCCAATCAAACTTAACTTAATACCAGTTCTACTTTGTTACATTCAATTATTGGATAGACAGGGATTTAACGATAAAGGAGCCCATTGAATATCCTCATCAAAAACGAAAAAAACCTTCTTTATCGTCATTCCTGCCGGCCTTGCCGGGTGAGCGATGCGCGAGAGCAGCCCCATTGGGATTCCTACGGAAGAACCTGTTGTGTGGTTGAACGTGAACTTTTTTTTAATTATAATGGGTTTTCGTTCCACGATTTCGCAGATTCCTTGTCACGCCTGGCCCAACACACAGGCTGCAAGGAATGACGATGTTAGAGAGTAAGGAGTGACATTCTTAGGTATAGGTTTTGGATGGATTTAGAACAGGATGTGGATCACCCATCCTTTACAACTCGCCGGCACTAGGTTTGAATATAAAATAGCTAACCGTCCAGTTACACTTAATTTAACACTGGCAGCGGGTTGCTCTCGATCATGATTTTCTAGTTAAAGACCCTTGGGTATTAATAAAATAGAAAATCCATATTTACTTAACAAAAGTAAAAATAATTTATTACATTCACTTTTGTTAAGTAAATATATTATGAAAGAACCTTCACTCGGAGAATTTGAAGAATTAGTGCTCCTGATGGTTGCGGCACTGCATGATGAGGCCTATGGGGTGGCTATCTTGGAAGAGTTGGAAGAGAAGCTGAACAAAAAGGTAAACATTAGTGCCATTCATGTGGCGCTAAAGCGTATGGAAGACAAGGGTTTCGTAAAATCCAGGTACGGCGGCATTACCGCCGACCGGGGAGGCAGAAGGAAGAAGTTTTACGTAATTACCGCTTTTGGTAAAAATGCGCTCGACCAACAGTACGCCCTTCGTACCAGCATTTACCAGCAGATCCCGAAAATATCCTTTGGTTAATGGAGATCCACCCACCTAAGCGGGCGCTCAAGTTCCTCCGTTGGTTCTGCCGGGAAGACTTCCTAGAGGAAATAGAAGGAGATCTTATTGAAGTATTTGAAAAACAGCATAAAGTTTCTCCCTCCCGTGCCCGTAGAAAATTCCGTTGGAGCGTGATCCGGCATTTCAGGCCGGAATTCATAAAAACATTCACAATAGGTCAAAACTCAATACAACTCGCAATGCTTAAAAATTATTTCAAAACCAGTTACCGCAGCCTTTTGCGGAACAAAGGGTATTCTTTTATCAATATCAGTGGCTTGACCCTAGGGATGGCGGTGGCTATGATGATCGGCCTATGGGTAAACCATGAGCTATCTTATAATACATATCATGAAAATTATGACCGTATCGCCCAGGTCATGCGCAACAAAACCAATAATGGTATTATTTACACGTCCCATTCGCAAGCGCGACCTCTTGAATTTATTCTCAGGGAGGAATTTGGAGATAGTTTCGAACATATCATCATGGGCGGCTGGTTAACAGACCACGTGCTTTCACATGATCAAGTAACGCTCACACAAGAGGGCAACTACCTGCAAGAGGGCGCGCCGCAAATGCTGGGGCTTGACATGCTATCAGGCGTGATAAACGGGCTGGACGAACCCAATAAGATCATGCTTTCAAGATCCACGGCCATTGCCCTTTTTGGAGCCAAAGACCCTATTGGCGAGATCATCCGGATGGACAATTCCTATGATTTGATCGTATCGGGGATTTATGCTGATCTGCCGCTTAACACCACTTTTGGACCCACCCAATTTATCGTACCCTGGTCGCTGCTGGTCAGCTCGAAGGAAAATGTACGGGCCGATGAGACAGAATGGAACACGTTGTACCAAATTTTTGTCCAACTGGCTGACCATGCAGATATACAAGCCGTCAATGATAAAATAAGAAGGATCCCTTCCGAGAAAGATGAAGATGAAGCCGAGTCTAACACCGAGATCTTCCTCCACCCGATGAAAGACTGGCACTTAAGATCGAATTGGAAAAATGGGATACAAGCAGGAGGAAGAATACAGTACGTTATCTTATTCAGCATCATCGGGGCTTTTGTATTGTTCTTAGCTTGCATCAATTTCATGAACTTGAGCACAGCCCGATCACAACGGCGGGCCAAGGAAGTGGGCATCCGTAAATCGATCGGTTCTCACCGTGGCCAATTGATCGGGCAGTTCCTCAACGAATCCTTTTTTGTGGTCATTATTGCCTTCCTGTTAGCCGTGGGCATCATAGTCGTCTTTTTACCACAATTTAACTCGTTCATGAAGATCCGGGTCGATTTCCCATGGGATTCACTGGCATTTTGGATCATTTCCATAGCTTTTGTCCTGGTCACTTCGTTACTGGCAGGGAGCTACCCGGCTTTCTACCTTTCCTCGTTCCGCCCCATACAAGCGCTCAAAGGCTCTTTTAAAGCAGGTAAAGGCGCTGGGCTTTCCCGGCGGATCCTGGTGGTGGTCCAATTTGCAGTTTCCATCACGTTGGTGATCTGCACGTTATTCATTTTTCGCCAAGTCCAACACGGTAAGCTACGTCCTACCGGTTATGAGCGTGAAGGATTGATACAGGTGCGCATCCAACAGGACGCGTTTAAAAACAAATACGATCTTTTTAAGAATGCTTTTTTACAGTCCGGGGCTGTGCTGGAAATGTCCGGTACACACAGCCCATTGACGGATGTCTGGTGGGGCAGCTCTGGGTTGACCTGGGAAGGTATGCCCGCTAATTTCCGCTCGAACTTTGATAGGATCAGGGTATCACACGATTATGGCAGTTCCATTCAATGGGAGATCGTCCGAGGCAGGGACTTTTCCAGGGACATTGCCAGTGATTCGTTAGCCGTTATCATCAACGAAAGCGCCGCGGCGTATATGGGGATGGAAGATCCCATCGGCAAGACCATCGATGCCAACGGGACCCCCTGGAGAACCATCATCGGGGTGGTGAAAGATATGGTCATGCAATCTCCTTATCAAACCGTGCATCAAACACTCTACACCATTGGCGGAGGGTTTAACTTTTACACACTCCGGCTAAACCCGGCTAACAGCACACAAGAAAACCTGGCCCGCTTGGAAAAAGTCTTTAAAAGTATAATGCCCCAGGTGCCGTTTAACTTTGAATTTGTCGATGAAGCGTATGCCCAAAAGTTCCGTGGAGAAGAACGTGTAGGGTCATTAGCTTGGGTATTTACAGGCCTGGCAATTTTTATCTCGTGCCTGGGCTTATTCGGTTTGTCGTCGTTTATGGTAGAGCAGCGCCTTAAGGAGATCGGCATTAGGAAAGTGCTAGGAGCCTCTGTCTTGTCCCTCTGGAGGTTACTGGTCAAAGATTTTGTCACTCTCGTAGTTATCGCTTGCTTTATTGCTGTGCCGTTGGCATTCTATTTCGTAAATGATTGGGGACAGCAGTTTGAATATCGCATCGCACTTCCGTGGTGGGTAATTCTAGCAGCAGCAACGGCCGCACTGTCCATTACACTGTTCACAGTAAGTTATCAAACACTTCGAGCCGTCAATATCACTCCCACGGAATGTCTAAAAGATGAATAACCTATGAAACCCACACCACCGCGTTGGTCTTTGCGCTTCCTCCGCTGGTTTTGCCGGGAAGATTATCTCGAAGAGATAGAAGGGGACCTTGTCGAGGTTTTTGCAAAGCAATACGACGACGCGCCCCATAGGGCACGATGGAAATTTGCTTTAAACGTAACCCGGTATTTCAGGCCGGGGTTTATCAAATCATTTAAAATCGGTCATAACTCAAATACTATTGCCATGTTTCGTCATAACCTCTTGCTGACTTACCGCAGCTTTAAACGTTATAGAACTACATTTTTCATCAACCTTGTGGGTCTTTCCACGGGTTTGGCCTGTGCTTTATTCATTTACCTCTGGGTGAACGATGAGCTTAACATCGACAAATTTCATAAAAAAGACCGGCAGCTTTTCCAGGTCATGGAAAACCACCAAATGACAGGGGGGATCCTTACCTACGACGGCACCCCGGACCTTTTGGCCAGGGCGTTGGCCGAAGAGATCCCCGGCGTCGCAATGGCTACTGCTGTAACTCCCTCAGCTTGGTTCGGCAAGTTCACCTTAACGTCCGCGCCCGATCGTTCCGTCAAAGCAGTAGGACAGTTTGCTGATCAAGACTTTTTTAGGATGTTCTCTTATGAGCTTATCCAAGGCCAGGCAAACCAAGTGCTATCGAACAAAATTGCGATCGCTATCTCCGAAGATTTAGCGCTTCGGTTGTTTAACTCTACTGAAAATGTTGTGGGTAAAACCATTGATTGGCAACTACTGGACCTTAGTAAACAAGCGGTCGTTTCAGGTATTTTCAAAGCAACGCCTCCCCATTCTACCGCACAGTTCGACCTGGTATTATCCTATGAGGCATGGCTCTCCCTATCGAAAGAGGTTGGGAGGAATATCCACTGGGATAATCACGGACCTTTAACCTATTTATTGCTACAAGAAGGTACGGACTTACAGCAATTCAATGCAAAAATTGAAGATTACATCCAGTCTAGGGTAGAGGGCTCTAATATTACCTTATTCGCCACACCATACTCGGATCAATACCTGTATGGCAAATATGAAAATGGGGTGCAAGTGGGGGGTCGAATAGCCTATGCCAGGCTGTTTTCCATCATTGCTGTTTTCATCCTTATCATTGCCTGCATCAACTTTGTGAACTTGAGTACGGCCAGGGCATCCCGGCGTATGAAAGAAGTGGGTGTGAAAAAAGCCATCGGTGCTAGTAGAAAAGCGCTTATTTTTCAATTCATGGGCGAATCCATTATAACGGTTTTTTTGTCCCTGCTGATGTCTTTCATCATCGTGGCCCTGCTTCTCCCCCAGTTCAATTTTATTACAGGAAAACAACTGGCCCTTGACCTTGATGTACCTCTCCTTTTGTCGGTTACAGGCATCACCCTGGTCACAGGGCTGATGGCCGGCAGTTATCCCGCCTTTTACCTTGCTGGTTTCAACCCGGTAATGGTGCTGAAGGGAAGATTAAAAACATCCTTAGGGGAAGTATGGACACGTAAAGGGTTGGTCGTCTTCCAATTTGCCTTATCGGTGATCCTGATCGTTGCTGTATTGGTGGTGTACCAACAAATAGCCTATGTACAGACCAAAAACCTAGGCTATAATAAGGATAATATTATCTATTTTGACAAGGAGGGCAAAGTGGCTGAGAGCCAGGAAACCTTTTTCACTGAAGTAAAAAAGATCCCAGGGGTAACCCGTGTATCAAGTATAAATGAAAATCTCGTAGGTAGCCAAAGCGGTACCTATGGGGTTGATTGGGAAGGTAAGAACCCGGGAGATGATGTCCATTTCGAAGAAGTTTCAGTGAACTACGATATGATTGAAACCCTAGAAGTCGAAATACTGGCCGGAAGAAGTTTTTCACGAGAATTCAGCGACGAGGGCACCAAAGTACTGTTCAATGAAACAGCGATAGAAGTGATGGGACTTGAAGACCCGGTAGGCAAAACCATTCGGCATTATTCCGGGGAAATGGAAATTATAGGCATAGTCAAAGACTTTCACTTTGAGTCATTACACGAAAATGTAAAACCGCTATTATTCAAGCTGAAGCCCGAGGAAACATTAAAGATAATGGTGCGCCTTGAGGCGGGAAGGGAAAGAGAAGCCATTACTTCCTTGGAAAAGCTCTACAAGGAATTTAACCCAGGTCTCACATTTAATTACCAATTTTTAGATACCACCTACCAAGCTCAGTATACGGCAGAGCATCGGGTAGCAACCCTATCCCGTTACTTTGCCGGGCTAGCCATACTGATCTCCTGCCTTGGTCTTTTCGGTTTAGCCGCCTTTACGGCCCAGAGAAGACTTAAAGAGATTGGCATCCGAAAAGTACTAGGAGCAAGCACTGTTGCCATTGTCCGGCTTCTATCGAATGATTTCACAAAGATGGTACTGGCCGCCATTGTAATTGCCCTGCCTGTGAGTTACTTCATTGTTTCCAAATGGTTGGAAAGCTTCGCTTATCGTATCGAACTACAATGGTGGTTCTTTGCAGCGGCCGGGCTCACTGCCCTTTTTGTTGCCTGGCTGACGGTGGGTCTTCAGACCGTAAAAGCCGCCAGGGCCAATCCTACAGAATGCCTGGAAGACGAATGACCTATGAAACCTACACCACCTCGTTGGCCACTGCGCTTGCTCCGTTGGTTTTGCCGGGAAGATTATCTCGAAGAGATAGAAGGAGACCTGGTCGAGATATTTGAGAAGCAATACGACCACTCACCTTTCAAGGCACACTGGAAATTTACCCTTGCGGTGCCCCGATACTTCAGGCCGGGATTTATTCGATCCTTCAAAAACAACGCTCTAAACACTTTAGCTATGTTACGTCATAACTTTTTACTCACCTACCGGGGCTTCTTGCGTAATAAAACCACATTGCTGGTTCACCTGGGCAGCCTTGCCCCAGGGCTGGCCTGTGCCCTGCTGATCTACCTGTGGGTCAGCGATGAGCTAGCTGTCGATAAATTCCATAAAAACCGTGACCGACTCTACCAGGTAATTGAACGTATCTCGACACCTCACAACGCTGGGGTCTCCGTCTCCACCGCCGGCCTATTGGGCGAGGCCTTGAAAGAAGAGGTACCCGGCGTAACCCGCACCGTGACCACCCGGCTAAGAGATGAAGCTAAAACCTTGTCTGCCGGGGATATGCACGTGAAAAGCAACGTACTCTATGCCAGTGAAGAGTTCTTCCGGGTATTTTCCTTCGAGCTTGTATACGGGAATGAAGATCTCGTGCTCACTGATAAAAACTCGATGGTGATATCAGAAGAATTAGCCATAAAACTTTTTAACACTACCGAAAATGTGATCGGCAAAATCGTGGGATTCCAGCGCGAAAAAGAGTTCCAAGTTTCTGGCATTTTTAAAGGGCCCCCCTCGCATTCTTCTCTCCAATTCGATTTTGTCCTTTCTTTTGACGAATACAAAGAGATTGATCCCAATGTGCTGAACTGGAACTATAACACCTCCTCCACCTACCTGCTCGTGCAAAAAGGAATGAAGAAAGAACGATTGGATGTTAAGCTGGCTGATTTTTATGAGAACAAACGAAGTACGCCGCATGGCACTTTGTCCACGCGGTTATTTTCAGAAACCTATCTTTATGGCCGCTACGAGAATGGTGAACAGGCCGGTGGTAGGATAGAATATGTTCAATTGTTTTCACTCATCGCGATCTTCATACTCCTCATCGCGTGTATTAATTTCATGAATTTGTCTACGGCCAAAGCCACTCGCCGGATGAAAGAAATAGGAGTGAAGAAAGTGGTTGGGGCCGGAAGGCGGGCGTTGATCTACCAGCACCTGGGGGAGTCTCTCTTGATCACATTGGCGTCCTTACTGGTCGCTTTGATCGTAGTGAAGCTTTGCCTTCCCCAGTTCAACGAGGTTACCGGGAAAGACCTTGTCCTGGACTTTGATGTAAAACTGGTGTTCTTCATCCTTGGCATTTGTTTGCTCACGGGCATAGTAGCCGGCAGTTACCCAGCGATGTATCTATCCCGTTTGCACCCTGTCTTGGTATTAAAAGGGACACCTCCAAACTCCCCTTGGGAGCTATGGACCAGGAAGGGGATGGTCATCTTTCAATTTACCTTGTCCGTGATATTGATCGTGGCCGTGGTGGTGGTCTACCAGCAGATCGAGTTTGTGCAAGGTAAAAATTTAGGGTATAACCGCGATAACATTTTGTATTTTGATATAGAAGGAAAGGTAAGGGAACACTTAGAGACTTTTCTCGCGGAAGTAAACGAACTGCCAGGCATCGCCAGTGCCGCGGGTATTGGGCAAAACATCGTAGAAGCAGGCACAAATATGTTTACCATTGACCATTGGGAGGGAAAAAACGATGAAACTATGGTCCCTGCTTTTGAAATGCGGCCTGTTACCTATGGTATGATTGAAACCCTCGGCATAGAAATGGCAGCCGGCAGGACCTTTTCAAAGAACTTCAGTACGGAAGACTCAAAGGTCATTTTTAATGCCGCTGCCATAGATGCCATGGGACTGGAGGATCCCATTGGAAAGATTATTAACATCCGTGGCACCCGGCTGGAGATCATAGGCGTGACTAAAAACTTTCATTTTGCTTCATTGCATGAAGAGGTACAGCCCTTGTTCTTTGTGCTGCGCCCGTCGTGGACCCATAAAGTCATGGCTAGGATCGAAGCCGGGAGAGAACAGGAAGCCATCGAAGGGTTACAGGTTTTTTACCGGCAGTATAACCCCGGGTTTCCTTTGGATTACCAATTTCTAGACCAAGACTACCGTGCCCTCTATGCGGCCGAGCAGCGGGTGGCTGTCCTGTCAAGATACTTTGCCGGCCTGGCCATTCTTATTTCGTGCTTGGGCCTCTTTGGGCTGGCGGCTTTTACCGCTGAAAGGAGGACAAAGGAAATGGGCATCCGTAAGGTATTGGGCTTGAGTGAATTCGGGATCATCCGCCTTTTATCACAAGACTTTACTCGTATGGTATTAATGGCTTTACTATTTGCTTTACCCATCAGCTACCTTGCCGCCCGCCATTGGCTGGATGGCTTTGCGTACAGCATCGACTTAGCGTGGTGGTATTTCTTTGGGGCAGGTCTAGTAGCCTTGCTGATCGCGTGGTTTACCGTGAGCTTGCAAACTTTAAAAGTGGCTAGGATCAGCCCTGCCCAGTGTTTAAATGACAATGAATAGATAAAACCTTTCCTCTACACTATGCCTCCTGGTTACCCTGTTGGCATTAGTTTAGTGTTAAGTTAAGCCTCAAATGACACATCGAGTACGGGATGAACTATGTTTGAGGTATTGATCAGTGAGCAATCGGCAAAAAATATAGGGTTGCCGATTGCCCGCTGCCGACTTTAAGAACGGGATTGGAAAAAATAGCTAATCGTCTAATTACGCTTAACTTAACACTAGTGTCGTGTCACATCTACTTTGACGGTAAAAATAGTTTTTTTATTTTTGGTTAAAACCATGAAAAAATACAAGGTCACCTTAACGCAAGA
>JANQLQ010000209.1 GCA_028280565.1 Fulvivirga sp. | reverse complement strand
TTTGCCAAGTTGGGAAGTTCTCGACAAGTTAGCAATAGGCAAAGGGCAGTAGGCAAAATAGAGGGTTGCCGACTGTTTACTGCCGACTGCCGACTTTGGGAACGAGACCGAAAAAAAATAGCTTGAACGTCATTTGAGGCTTGACACGACACTAGGATGTATTGGTAAGTGGTTTAATTTATTTTGCGGTGGAAACGTGCGTTACAAACGCACTGCTCAAGTGTCCTCGTTACAAACGAGGACAAAGGGTTGGTGGTAGGGTAGTTTTATTGACTTCAGAAATGAACTTTTAAAATATAAAAGCTCTTTTTTTTGTGCATAGATGGTAATGATGGCCCAATGGTTACATAAAAGATATCACCGCCCAGGCGTTTTTACGCGGTTTTTCCGGTTCTTGTTGATCGGGCTGGCTAGTGCTTCCTGTTCTGAATCGCCACAATTCGAACAGGTCCCTATGTCATGGTCGGGCATCGATTTTATCAATAGTATCAAGGAAACGGACAGCCTTAATGTGCTGAACTTCGAATATATCTACAACGGTGCCGGTGTGGGTGTCGGGGATTTTAATAACGACGGGCTGCAAGACCTTTTTTTCAGCGGCAACCAGGTTCCCGGGAAAATATACCTGAACGAGGGGGATCTTCGTTTCCGGGAAGTAACGCGTCAAACGGGCATACAAACGCCTTATTGGAGCACGGGTGTGGCTTTGGTAGATATCAACCATGATGGTTTACTAGACATTTATCTTAGTACCATTCACCCTTTCAAAACTAAAAGATCACCCAATCAATTTTTTATTCACCAGGGGGTTGATGAGCAAGGTATTCCCAGGTTCAAAGAACAGGCTGAAGTGATCGGTCTCGCGGACCTTGGGTACACGACACAGGCTGCTTTTTTTGATTATGACCTCGACGGGGACCTGGACGTATACTTGCTGACCAATGCTTTGGAATACTTTGATCGCAGCCTGGCACGCATCCCCGCCCGGGACGGTTCCGGGCGCAGTACAGACCGGCTGTATCGTAACGAAGGGACACAGTCGAATGGCCTGCCAAAATTCGTCGATGTATCGGCGGAGGCAGGCATCACGATCGAAGGCTGGGGATTGGGGATCGGTATTGAAGATTTTAACCAAGATGGCTGGCCCGATGTGTACTGTGCCAATGATTTCCTTTCCAATGATCTCCTATGGATCAACAATCGTGACGGTACTTTCAGCAACCGTATCAGCGACTATTTGGCGCACCAAAGTCATAACAGTATGGGGATGGATGTTGCTGATGTAAACAACGATGGCCTGCCGGATATCGTGAACCTAGACATGATGCCCGGGGATAACCTAAGGCAAAAGACCATGTTTTCACGCCCCAGCTATGACCTCTACAATACCCAGCTTCAGCGTGGCTACCAGCCCCAGTTTGTACGGAATACCCTGCAGCTTAACCGCGGCCTTCAAAACCCACATGGGCCACGCTTTAGTGAAATTGGCCTCTATTCAGGCATTTATGCCACGGACTGGAGCTGGAGTGCTTTGTGCGCGGATTTTGACAATGACGGGCTGCAGGACCTCTTCATTACGAATGGCTACCGAAAAGATGTGACCCATTTGGATTTTATCAACTACAACCCCTTGCCGTCATTTACTTTTAAAAGGGAAGATCGCAAGTCGCTCGAAGAAAGGCGCAATAATATGGAAGAGCTATGGGGGGTAAAAAAATCCAATGTGCTCTTTCGTAACCGGGACGGCCTTCGGTTCGAAGAAGTGACTGCCCCTTGGGGGCTTAACATCCCGTCTTATTCTAACGGAGCCGCGTATGCTGACCTCGACAATGACGGTGACCTGGACATCGTGGTGAATAATATTGATGATAAAGCTTTTCTTTTTAAAAACAACAAGGAAAAAAGTGGTAGCAAAAGCCATTTCCTCAGGGCCAGGTTAGTAGGAAAGGGACAAGATCTCCAAGGCATAGGCGCTCAACTCACATTGTATCATAATGGGCAGCTGCAATACCGGCGCAATTCACCATATCGCGGGTACAAATCCACTGCCGGACCCTTATTGCATTTCGGGCTAGGGGCTTCGGCCCGTATAGATTCACTACGGGTGGTATGGCCAAGAGGGGAGGTGCAGGTCCTGCGTAACATTGATGTGGACCGGGAATTGACCCTGTACGAGGCTGACGCGCGGCGTAGCGCCGGATCAACGATAAAAACCAAAGCTAACACACTCCTTCACCCAGCAAGAAAAAGGGGCCTGGACTATTTACATACGGAAACAGATTACATTGACTTTAAAAAAGACCATTTACTGCCCCACCGCCACTCGCAGGCTGGCCCGGGTATAGCCGTTGGGGATATTGATGGTGATGAATGGGACGATATTTTGATCGGTGGATCAGCACGGCAGAACGCCATGATCTTTTACCAACGTGATAGCGGCGTTTTTGAGCCTGCAGCTTTCTTTGATAAGCCCCAAGAGGACACCGGGCTCCTTTTACTGGACGTAGATAATGATGGGGATAACGACCTCTATTGCGTAAGTGGAAGTTCAGAGCACGGCAGGCGTAAAACGCACTATCAAGACCGGTTGTACCGCAACCTGGGGCAAGGCAGGTTTGCGCTGGATACCGCTGCGCTACCCGTAATAGAGAGCAGTGGTAGCTGCGTTGTAGCCTCTGATTTTGATAAAGATGGCGACCTGGATCTGTTTGTGGGGGGCTATGTACGACCCGGTGAGTATCCTTTGGCACCGAAAAGCCTGTTATTGGAAAATGACGGCACGGGTAACTTTTCTGATGTGATCAATACTCGCGCTGTTGGACTGGAAGAGATCGGCATGGTAAGATCAGCGCTTTGGACTGATATGGATAATGATGGCTGGGTAGACCTGCTTTTGGTAGGAGAGTTTATGCCGATCGTATGCTTTAAAAACCACCAAGGGCAGCTAAAAAGGTATGCAGAGCAATCATTTCGTGAAACGACAGGCTGGTGGAATAGTCTCGTGCCCGGTGACTTTGATAACGATGGGGACATGGATTATGTGGCGGGTAACTTGGGCCTGAACTCTATCTACCAGGCCACTCCACAAGAGCCGGTAAGTGTTTATGCCAAGGATTTTGATAAAAATGGGACCATAGACCCGGTTCTATGCCGGTTTATCGAGGGTAAGGAATACCCCGTACACTACCGTGAGAGTATGACGGATCAAATGCTGACCTTAAAAAAAGTTTTCACGAGCTATGAAGCTTATGGTAAGCTTACCTTCCACGAGGTATTTAGCCCAAGGGTGTTGAGTAATGCTAAAATTATGAGAGCTACCCAAATGGCATCTGTCTACATCGAAAATCGAAGAGAGGAGGGTTTTTCAATGAGCCCGCTACCGGTTCCTGCACAATTTTCTCCCATTTACGGTATGATCTCTTTTGACATCAACGATGATGGCCACCTGGATCTACTAGCGGCAGGCAATAGCTATTCCCCGGATCCGCTGACCGGCCGGTATGATGCTTCCCTGGGAAGCTGCCTGCTTGGCGACGGAAAGGGTAATTTTACAGGGTTAAACTACACACATTCCGGGTTATTGGTGACAGGAGATGCCAAAGGGGCGGCAGTTGCCCAGCTAAAAAATGGGAATTCATTGATGCTTTTTACTCAAAATCAAGATAGCCTGCGGACTTTTGAAAAGAAGGGGCCAACGGACCAGGATACTTTTGTGCCATTGTCGACTGACCTCTATGCGGAGCTACATTTTCAAGATGGGCGCAAACGACGTCATGAATTTCATTATGGGATTACGTATCTATCGCAATCCACGAGGTCTTTAGTGTTGCCCAATGGTGTAGACCGAATCGTAGTCGTTAACTTTTTAGGAGACACCAGGGAGATACGGTTTTAAGATCTAACCTGTTAGACCTTCTATGAACATATAAAAAATGGAAAATGCCGGGCAAAATATCATGCCGTATCTCCAAAAAATCCAGGGATTGAATAATCTACAGGGGGTGCTGTGTCCCAAAATATCTCCTTTTCCAATAACGATGGCATAGCCAACGGCGAGGTCTTTATTAAATAGAGAAGGCCATCAGTACCTCTTTAACTTTACCCTAAAACCAATACCCGTTATGAAAATCATTTTAAAACTATCCCTTTTTGTTGCCATTGGCTTTATGTCCATGTCAGCTTCTATCCCCGAGACGGGGGTTTCTTTTTGCTCCATTACTCCCAGCGATGTAAATGTTCGGTATAACGGCACACGTCCTGTTGGGTTTTCTCAAATAAATTTTGCCTGTGGTTCAAGTACTACGCTTAATCTTTCAGCACCAGGTTTTAATGTTAGCTCTATTCAATGGACCGTAGTTTACAAAGAACCTGGTGCCAGTGTCAATGTATATCAAAATGGGCAGAGGGTCGAGATATCCGGTATGTCCGGGGGTACCGTGGTATTGAGTGTTACGGTTAACACGACCAGTTGTGGAAGCGTCCAGTTAAACAATGCCGCATTTACCTCTTCCTGTAGATAGATCAATGGATCTAACATAAATTAAAAATATTGGTGGTCACTATCGTAAAAAAGACATGGGCTGTTCTAAAGAGCAGCCCATGTTTTTTTTCATTCTTTACATTGCTGTTTTTCACAGTGGTAGAGTTATTTTGCTTTAAGATGCCCGGTATAGCTGCCAAAAGGGGTATGTCATTTTAGAACATGCTGTCTTACTTGTAAAAGCAATACTTCTTCATATAGAGAGAGCCGGTTCCACGAAGGGGTGGGGCTGGTTTTTTCCATAAAGGCTTCTTATTCCACTCGTTTGATCTCCACTACTTCGCTCGTGTATTCTCCGAATAGCCCTATGGCTAAGGGATCATCCGTATTTCCCCAGGAAGATATTACGCTAAACCCGTGATTCATGAGGAATTCCCCGCTGTAGCTGGTTTCTGACCACTTTTCTTTTCCTGGATCTAAAGTATTAATGTCTCTTACCCGGTATTGGGCGCTAGGGTCTAGTCCTTGGAGACGGATATTGTCAAACATATCCCCAAACCTGAAATGATGATGGTAAGCAAAAAGAATGGCCCGGTCCCGCCCGGGGCTTACATACATCAGCGAGGCGATATTATGCTCGTAAGGAGAGACCAGCCGGTAAAGGTCACCTAACTGTACCACGGGGCGGACGATCTCTTTATAGGTCTTTAACGCCATCTTGGAGAATTCTTTTTCTTCCCCACTCATTTGGCTCGGTTGTAGCTCGATCCCTAGCCGGCCGGTCATGGCCACATCAAAGCGGAACTTTATGGGCAATACTCTTTTGGTCAAGTGGCCTGGGGTAGCACTCACATGGGCGGCCATAGCTATGGCAGGGAAGAAATGAGATGTTCCCCATTGGATAAAGATCCGCTGTAGGGCATCCGTATCATCGCTGGTCCAGAACTCGTGAAAATAAGGGAGCGATCCATAATCTACACGGCCACCCCCGCTGGCGCATACCTGCATCAGTACATCTGGGTATTTTGCACGGATACGATCCAGCACACGGTACAATCCTTGGGTGTAGGCGATATTCACAAAACCTTGTTTGTCCTGCGGCAAGTAAGTAGAACCAACGTTCGAAAAATGACTGTTGGCATCCCATTTGATATAGGAAATGCCCGGGTGTTGGGATAACAAACGGTCGACCACCCCAAAAACAAAATCCTGTACCTCCGCCTGGCCCATATCCAGCACGTATTGGTTACGCTGCCGGTATTTATCACGAGTAGGTTCCTGCAAGATCCAACCGGGATACTTCTCGTAAAGCTCGCTGGCCGGGTTCACCATTTCCGGTTCTATCCAAATGCCGAATTTCATACCATGAGCTTGAGTTTTTTTCACAAGATGGTCAATACCATTAGGTAATTTCTCCCGGTTTACCTCCCAATCGCCGAGCCCTGCGCCGTCATCATTACGCGGGTACTTATTGCCAAACCACCCGTCGTCCAGCACAAACATCTCCACCCCGATCCCTGCTCCATCTTTAATGATCTCTTCGATTTTCTTCTCGTCAAAATCAAAATATGTGCCCTCCCAGTTGTTCAGCAGGGTAGGGCGTAGGGTTTCACCATTTACTAAGCCGTACTGCCGTGCCCATCGATGAAAATTACGGCTTGCGAGCCCTTTTCCCTGGGCGCTATATGTGAAAAGGAATTGCGGGGTCTCGAAGGAATCGCCGGGCGATAATGCCCATTCGCTCCCATAGCCGTTGATCCCCCCGAAGCATTGCAGTGTTTCATTCACTTGCTTCTCAAATACTAAACTCCAATTGCCTGACCAGGCCACGGTACCCGCAACCAAACGACCGCTATTTTCCGTTGCGGGTTGATCCAGCCCTAGGATAAACGCTGGGGAAAGCTTGTGCGTGGAACGTGTGCCGTGTTTACTATCCAGTATTTTTATGCCACGTGTAAGCTCTTCTTCCTGCATGTTCATCTCACTGTACCACTCGCCATGGAAGGACGTAAGGAAATATTTTCCCGCCTTTAGGGGTAAATACCCGGAAGCATAATCATAAAGTAATACCGGTCCCGGCTCTTGATTTTTGAGCTTTGTAGACATGGAAATGATGTCCTCATTGGAGTAAGCCTCGAAACGTACCTCTACAGAAAAGTCGTACACTTTATCTTTTAGCGTGATGATGGTTTGTGTCACCCCCTCGGCAACTGGCATGCTTTCATGCTTTAGATACTTTAACTCGGTACTTAAAACACCCTCGTGATGAGTTACTCTTAGTGCGGCTTCATTGAAATTTTGCCCCCTGGACGTGCCCAGCAACGGACCTTTAGCCGGTAGGGCGAGGGATTGGAACACCTGGTAATCACCCATCCTTTCTCCAAAATAGTAGCAATTCACCTCGTCACCATCCACGCGATATACCAAAGCGGTTTGTTTGGTTTCAATAACGATCAACGGATTTTCCTTTTCCATAGAAAATGCCGGAAGTGTGGCGCAAATCATCACGCCAAATGGCAGGAGCTGCTTCCAATACTTTATGCTAAAAAGAGATGTCATCATCTTTATAAACTTACTCAACGTTAGTAGTTACCGGCCCGCAGACGCTCAAAACTCTATCTTGATCTCTTCGCCCAGGTACCGGACCGTTTTAAATGGCCGGGTGGATAGCTCCATACCGTTAGCATTTCCTTTTTCCGCCAGCACCACGTTAAAATCCATGGTCTTTTTCATGCCGGGAAAGCTGCCTGCCCGTTTTTTTAAAGTTAATACCCGTTGGCGGTCATCCCAATAAATGTCTACCGTGGAGAATTGCTCTTTTTCATAGTTGTAATTATCCCCTTCATCGTCGTACAGGGTAAAGGAGGCGTCCTTTCCTGCGTAGATCCGTAACTCCATGGGGCCGTCATACTCTTGCTCAGCGTATTGTATATCCGGGATCATGGGTAAAATGGAGCCGGCTTTTATGTAAAGAGGCATTTTATCCAAGGGGCAGTTCATGGTTACCTCTTGCCCACCTTGATGGCGTTCATTGGTCCAAAAGTCATACCATTCCGTTCCCCCAGGCAGGTAGGTATCAACTTTGAATCTTTCCGGGTCCAATTCCTTGGGGGTAGGCACTCTCCAGCCAAAATCCAATGCGGCCGCATAGATATCGTCGTAATATTCGAGTTTGAAGTCATAAAGTCGGTCGGCTTCCAGCTTGATTTCGGCGGTGTTCAGCAGCTCTGCCCTGCTGTTCCAGTCGTCTATGATCAGCTCGTCGTTGACCCACAGCCTTACCCCATCGTCGGAAGAGGTGACAAACTCATAGGTACCCGCGGTTTGGGTCTTGAGCTGGCCTGTGTACCGGATCGAAAAAGAGTCAACAGGCATTCCCTCAAAGGGCGCAAGAGCATGTCGGAACTTGATTTTGTCCACAGTCTTTTCAAAGGCCTTTTCGTCAAAATTTTTTCCTTTGAAATACTCGGCCTTCACCTCTCCCGGTACTCCTGTCGGCGAATATAGATCACTAGCCGTCATAGTGCCCACTTCTGGGTGATACATCCAGTGCGTGACCGGCGAAACTAGGATCGAAGGACCAAAGAGAAATTGATCGTTAATATCATAGACCTGTTCATCCCCTGGGAAATCCATTGCCAACCCCCTCATAAAAGTGTAGTCATTGGCGTATACCTGGTGAGCCGTAGCGTACAAGTATGGCATTAGGCGATAGCGCAGGCGGCTGAATTTTGCCATGCTTTGATAGAATGGGGTTCCCGGCCCGCCGAACTGCCAGATCTCCCGGGGGGTGTTAGAACCGTGGGATCGAAAAACGGGATTAAATACACCAAATTGGAACCAACGTGTGTACAACTCGGCATACGCCAGGTCTTTATTGCCTTTTCGGTAAAGACCACCCACCGCATTCACCAACCACCCGCCGATGTCTTGTGTCCAGTAAGGGATACCGGCCATACTGAAGTTAAGCCCCGCAGAAATTTGGGTCCGCAAGGTCTCATAGCTACCTGTAATGTCCCCGGACCATGTAATGGCCCCGTACTTCTGCTGCCCGCTGAAGGCGGAACGCGTGAGGATACACACCCGCTTATCTTGCGAAACCCTGCGTTGATTATTGTAAACGCCCTGGGTATGTACCAAGGAAAAAGGGTTTAAGTACCTTGCATTAGATCCTAGGTGATTTTTGCCGGCCTCTTTGCTGCCTTTTTCCATCAGGTATTGGTTGGAAACTTCCCAAAAATCCGGTTCCGATCCGTCCATCCACCAGCCATCTACACCGATAGAGAACAGGTTTTTTTCCATATGTTTCCAATAAAGGTTACGCGCTTCGGGATGGAAGGCATCGTACAAGATGCGCTCACCCCCGGGATCATCGTAGGTAAACGTATTCCGAACCATTTCCCGGCCTATCTCGGTGTTCTTACCTAACATTGGCCATACTACGATCATGAACTTGGTGTTCAGCTCGTTATGCAGGGTGCTGATCATTTGAGCAGGGTCAGGGTAATCTTTTTTGTTCATCACCATTGAGCTCCATTGCGCATAGTCATTGCCCCAATATCGCCAATCTTGGACGACCAGGTCCAGCGGCAAGTTTCGTTCACGATACCCACGAGCGATGTCCAGCACCTCCTGCTGGTTTTTATAACGCTCTTTGCTTTGCCAATAACCATAAGCCCATTTCGGGAGCATAGGAGCTTTTCCTGTTAAGTAACGATACCCTTCTATGGCCTTGTCCATAGCTTTTCCGGCTACAATGTAATAGTCAATGCCGTCTCCCACCTCTGACCAAAGGGTGGTCTTTTCCGGGGTGTCTTTAAAGGTGGTTTTGGAATAGTTGTCCCATAGCATACCGAAACCCTGGGAAGAGACTAAATAGGGGTTCACGGCTTCTAAATTGGATTGGACCAGCAGCCTTTCTTGGTTTCGCAGGTTAAGGTTGCTCTCTTGGAACTGTCCTAAGCCATAGATCCCCTCCTTATCGTTGAATACGAAGTGTTGCTCAAAGCTCCAGGCGTTTTCTCCATACTCCTGGTAGGGTTCAAAACGGTGACCTTGCTCTTGTACGATAACGTTACCCAGCGAATCGTAAAATGTCAATTTTTTACTGCTGCGGTCATACCTTACCTCTAAAGCACTGGAATGGACACTTAAAAAGCCTGGACTTTCCTTTACTTCGATGGAAAAGGAAGGCCTGTCCTGCCGGTCGATGACTAGGCTTTTTTTGCTAATAAGCGAGTCTGCCGCACAACGAAAAACCCGGGCAATATCCTCACGGTAAAAGTCGATGAGCAAGGTCGTGCTGTCGGTTTTTATCGTCACCGCGGTATTTTGCCGGGAATAATCTATCGACGAGGAGCAGCTGGTGAATGCGGTATATAAAACAACAGCGCAAAACCTGGAAATGTATCTTATCATAAATCAAAAACGGGTTATCGTACTGAAAAATAGCGTGTGCTTACAACGGTGTCTTTTTCCAAGATCACCTGCGAAGCCAGCGTGTAATTTCCTGCTTCTCCCGGGATGTCGACGTCAAAATCAACAACCTCCTTGCCAAAGCTTTCTACGTTGATTGGGTGTTGCTGTAGACTGAGCATTTCGCCTTCACGGGTGAGTGCCAGGGTAACCTGTCCCGGCCAGTCTTCGGGGTAATCATTGATAACATGTACAGGCACGTGTAGTTGTGACCCGGCGCCAGCAGATTTTTCCCACCAATCGATCATGACACATACCGGGGCGAATTTCGGTTTTACATACTTTAGCAAAAACGGGTCGATCGTCAGCTGTTGAACGTCCAAGAAGATGTCGCTGGTCTGGCCCCGGGGTTCTTCTGAGCGAGAATACGTCAAGCCGCAAAAGTGCATGATCGCCGCGCAGCGACGGTGGCAACGCCAATACTCGGTCAATACCCCGACGTTCTCTGCCCTTATCCGGCGGCGTTCATTGGCAGTGAGGTCATCTCCCCATAGTGTAGCGTATACTTTGTCCGTTAGTGTGGTAGGCGTTCCGTCACGGTTGATCCAGAGCCAATCATACTCGTTGATGATCACGGCATTTTCGTAGCGTGAACCGTCCTTTTTGGGTACGTGCTCGTTGGGATCGTTGTGTGGCCATCGCAGGGTATCGAAAAAGTCCGTCATGTACCCTCTTTCGGAGGGTTTTTCTCCACGGAAATAGTTGTAAAAGAGGTAAGGATGGGATTCTATGGGGTCCGTTTCGGCTTGTGGAGCCGAGAAACCGTTATCCCAAGGCCGGTTGGAGAGGTCCAGGTGACGTACTTTTCGAATAGCCTTTCCGGATTCTTCGGAAACCGTTTCGTTTTGTGCATCCCAGATCACCACACTGGGGTGATTCCAACGCTCTCGCATCCACTTTTCAAATTCCACTTCCAAAGAAGCAGAAAATACACCGTATTGGTACCAGTAAAGGTATTCGTCCTGGAGTAGAAACCCCGTCTCGTCGGCTATATCATACCATACTTCCGGGGGAAACCCGATAGAGTACCGGATACTATTCCAGTTCATTTTTTTGAAGGACAGGTGTAAGTTTTTGACCCATTCACGATCCCACGGGAGCTGGCCGCGGGTTTCGTCTTCAAAAAAGCGGAAGACGGTCACATTTGTGCCCAGCATCGGGTAAGGTTGGCCGTTGAGCAAGGCCATTTTCTTTTCCGGGTCGAAAGTAAAGCTACGCATCCCGAACCGGTGGTGCTTGGTATCACTGCCTGTAGACAACGCCAGGGAATACAAAAATGGGTTTTCGGGGCTCCAAAGTTGACAACCGTTCATCGGGACTGTGAAGTCGATCGTATTTTTCTTGCCTATTTTTAGCTTTTGCGAAGGGGTGTTACCAGAGGTAACCGTAGTGCCGGCTTTGTACTCCGTTATGGTATATCCAAGGGTGAAACTTTCCATATCCCGGTCGCTTTTTACCTCGGCCACTATTCTTACTTTTTCATTTTCTATGTCGGGTACGATCTGTACGTTTTCAATGAAAGGGTACCCGGATAGGATCAATTTTACATCATCATAGACACCGGCATAGTGAAATCTTTTTTCCAAGTCAGTCCGGTCATTGGGAATAGAGTCCGGAATGTCAAACTCTGTAGCTCCTATTCGAATGACCAGGTCATTTTCTTGGCCGGCGGGAAGAAGGTGGTCTTTGATATTAAAGTAAGAAGGAGTAAGGCACCAAGGATTGTACCCTGCATTCTTTCCATTGATGAATATTTTCGTGCCGTACTTTGCCTTGTTTACTTTCAGTAAGGCTACGCTGGCGTCGCTGTTTTGAGTCAGTGTGAACTTACGCCTATACCAGTAATAGTTCCGTTGGCTGTAGCGTGTACCTGTGCTATCGAAGGCGGGCTCTGCCATAGGAACAATGCCCGGTACCGGGATGGTACGTTTGAACTCAGTGGGGATCTCACCGGGTAATTGCCCTTCTTCGATCTCCCACTGGCCATTCAGATCTACTATGATCCTTCCTGTCTCCTTCTTTTTTTGACAACTTCCCAAAAATAACAGGAAGGTGAATAAATAGGGTATATTCTTACCCGCTAGGTCCAATATATACTGCTTCATCCTTTATTTGATCAATTCTATCTTTCCAAACAATGAAGCGTCCATCCAACTGTCAAGGCCATTTGGCACCGTGGCAATAAAATTCTCCCGGCCCTTGCCATCATCATCGCAGTAGGCTATGGAAAAGCCCATGACCTTGCCCGGTAAGAGCTTGACTTTTTCGTTAGATTGACCGTATACAAATTGGTCCGTGTAAATGTCTATGGCCAATTCCCACGTGTAAGTGTCCCCCTCTTTTTTGATCTCTACCTCTACATGATCATCGAAGAAAAGAGGTTTACCTTCTGTACCCCAATCCACTACGCGGCCTTCTTTAGCTGAAATGTGGTAGGCAAAAGCATTGTAATTCGTTTTATGATCGCCACCGGAGTGATCCTCATCAATGAATACCTCCAGCAGGTCATCCTCCCAGTAATCTACCAGCGGATCGGCTATGTCATCCACTAATTTGTCATCCTGTATCTCTAGGAGCAGGAAAAGTTTGTTTTCAGTCCATAAGGCTTTGAAGCGCCCGGAAAAGTCTTGGACCGTGACTTCCGCCGGCTTTTCCAGCCACTCATGTTCTATCGTGGCCCACGGTGCGCTTTCCCATACCCGGTCTGCTTTGCCATCAACTTTCGGTGTTTTGGATGCTTTAGGAGCAGGATAGTGATGTTCGATAGCTTCTATGACTAATATCCAGTCGTTGCTCCCTGCGCTGTTTTTACCGGGAGAGGTGAAAGAATGGAGTGTTGTACCGGGAAGTGGGTCTTCTTTGGCGGCCAGGTATTGGTTATTGGTAGGGTCAAACCATCGCGCTTTGAAGCTGCCGGAACGATTACCTATTAAGACATCAAACTTTCGAACGTCCTCTTTGGAAGGAGGGAGATAAACCACGGTGGATAATTTATCCGGGGTTTGGGCGGCTACGATGTAATCGGTTTTTCCATACTCTCCCGCGCCGGCAGAGATGATCTTACCATCGATATCCGGTACGAGCTCAAACCATTTTCGATCTTCGAAAAAAGCCCTGAAGTAGCCCATTTGCAGGGCTCCCGGCATATCCTTTACCTTGCGCCATTCGGGGGTCACCTTCCAGTTCCAACTCCCGTAAGCATGACCGCATCCGCCGCCTAATACGGACCAATAGGCCTGCCTGCGTACTACGGCGGGGAAGTCTAACCCATCCGGGTTTTGTGGGGCACCATCTCCTTCATACTGTGACTCACCCAGGAGGAAGGGTCGGACAGGACGTTTAAAATATTCGATTTGGTTTACTTCATACACTTCTAGCATTTCGCCCCTTTCGAGTAGGGTTAGCCATACATCTTTACCGGCGTAATAGGTATAGGTCATAGAAAAATCCAGCCATCCTTGGGAGGAATAGGGTAGAACATCGCTACTAGAATGGGAAGAGGCGGCATGGAAGGTCTGTATTTGATGTGGGCTATGTTTTTCAATATTCACAGCCATTTCCCGGTAGTGATCCAGGTGGCACCCGGGGTCATTATCTCCCCCTAAGATCCACATCACATTTTGCAGGTCATGGAATTTCCGCCCTAGATAATCCCCGAAAACCGAAGCTTTTTTGGGGCCGTTCTCGGTAAGGGGCTGGGCCCAGTCCTCCCCGCAGCACCCTTTCCAAACGGCGGTTATGGCGATCACCAATCCCATTTTCTCGGCTTCTTTCACTACCCAATACGCATGGTCAAAATAAGGATCAGAAGGTGTGCTGAGGTCTGTATATTGGGTAAAAGGCTCATCACCGTAATAATTTTTTAAACTTTGCTGGGGATTATCCAGCATAGAGACTTGTATTACGTTAAAGCCTTGTGCTTTCCTAATCTTCATTAATTCAACAGCATCTTCCTTGGAAAGGTTGGTAAACAAACGCCAGGCGGTCTCTGCATTGTAAAAAAAAGGGGCACCGCGCTGGTCTACAAGATACCTTCCGTTCGGACTGACCTGGATCGGGAATTGAGGAGCGTTAGACGCAAAGCTAGAAAATGCTAATAGCGATAGGATAAGCTGCATGAGTGCCTTTTGCACAGGTTTTGCCATATTTTAAATCAAATTTTATAAATGTAGTTTACTGTTCAGTACTCTACAAGAAAAGACCTAAAATGACCAAAGGCCATCGTTTTTGGTGTGCGTGAAAGATTTTGACCATTAAACCTGGATGTAATACCATTAAATCCAGGTTAAAGCTAACACTTACCCTAAAGCCTCTAACGGGAAACCAACTGCGCAATAGATTACTCTTTTAAGGATAGGCGGTGCAATGGGTCACCTTGCTAAATGGAACACTAATGCCGGCCGCCTAAAAGGAAACCTAAAGGTCATATTCATTGTCCTTCTCAGGTGGCTTACAAGTCATGTAGAGATAAAAGTAAACGGTAGGAGCTGTATTTATGGGGCAGCCCTACTTTGGGCGGTAGGAATTTAATAGTTTGGATAAAAAAGAAAAGGTTTCCTGCGTTTCAGGAAACCTTAACCCAATTTAATCTAAAATAAACCCATATATCTTAGAAACTGCGAATGGCTGAAATTGTTTTACTTTTTTTAACTTTTTTTCAACAAAAAGGCTAAAACGTTCTACATAATTTCTCAGAGGTGTACTTAAAACGTACCTGGATGGGGTTTTTGACTTTTAGTGAATTCTTTTTTTCGGCATAAAAAAATCACTTTTAAAAGCTTTTGAGAGCTAGTGTTCAGTTAAGCTTTAAGTGACATATCGGGTACGGGATGAGTTATGTTCCAAGTATTGATCAGTCGGCAATCGGCAAAAAGCAGTAGGCAAAAAAATAGGGTGTTCTTTAAAATTAGCTTTGGTGGTAGAACGTTTAACTTTGGCAGGTTAAGCCATATTTTAGATGTTTCGGGTAGTGCGGACCTGTAAATGAGCAGTATACGCGGGATTTTGTGGTTCTAAGCCAGTTTTCATTTTCTTTTGCGCGCCGTGTGCCTTGAAGATAGATTTCGATCTATCGGCTGTATTAAAGATGAGGGTAGGCCCCTCGCAAGCGACTTCA
>JANQLQ010000208.1 GCA_028280565.1 Fulvivirga sp. | reverse complement strand
CACTGGGGTGAAGTACGTATGAAAACCGGTAGAAAAGCAGGATATGTGGCCTACATGAAGGATCAGATCAGGGAGCTTGTGGAAGAATACGATACGGATATACTATGGTTTGATGGGGATTGGGTCCATTGGTGGGACATGGCCACCGGGACAGAATTATATCAATACATCAGGGAATTGAAGCCGGGGATCATCATCAATAACCGGGTGGCCAAAAGACGGCTTTTCAAAAAGGACTTCGGAACGCCAGAGCAGCAACACCCGGGAGGCTCACTGGAGCACTACTGGGAGGCTTGTTACACCATGAATCATTCCTGGGGCTTCAAAAAAAGTGATAATAGCTGGAAATCACCACAGACGATCTTTAATAAATTGAAAGATATAAACAATAAAGGGGGGAACTTATTGCTCAACGTGGGCCCGGATGGTAACGGTGAGATACCCGAAGAAAGTATTGACATTTTATTGGAAGTAGGTAAAATGCTAAAAAATGAAAAGTAAACAGGACATGGTGGATCCCAGGCAATTTCCTGGCAGGTCAAAATTTTCATGAGGTTGACAGATGTATGTGGGTGACGCCTCTTTCCCTCAACTTTTTGAAGAAACATGGGAATGCAGTATATACCTTAACTAAGCTTTTGGAGTAAAAATGTTAAAGCAAACTATACGATTAGCTCACCACTTCACAATGGAAAAGGGGGATAGAGGCAAAAAAGTGCCCGCAGGGATACGACCACCATCATGCTGGAGCCAAAGAAGTAAAATACTGGATGTTCACATTATTAAACCCATTTGAATATGAAGAGCTTAACACTGCCGCTGCTGCTTTTTCAATCCCTGGTCATAGCCTGCACTGTACAACCCAGGGGGGACGATCTCGTCCTAAGCGATAAGATCCCCGAAATTTCCGAAGCGCAAATTTTGAAAACCCCGGGCTATTATAACTGGGGAGCCTCCATTTGCAAAGATGAGAACGGTCTTTACCATCTTTTCTATTCCCGCTGGAAAAAAGAGTACAGCTTTTATGGCTGGCTTACCCATTCCGAGATCGCCCATGCCATTTCAAAACATCCGGCGGGGCCCTGGGAATACAAACAGACAGAATTGCGGGGCAGGGGAAAGGGACATTGGGATGCCATCACAGCTCATAATCCGAAGATCAAATACTTTGACGGGAAATATTACCTCTATTATATTTCCACTAACCTTGGGGACAGGGACTTTTCCCAGGCTGAGTTAGTAGAAACAGCGCAAACCGGGTACGACCATTCCAACTGGAAGATCCTTCGACCCAATCAACGTACCGGGGTAGCAGTTTCTAATTCTATCTATGGCCCTTGGAAGCGCATGGACCAACCGTTGATAGAGCCCTCTGGCCCTATTACTACCCTAACCGTAAACCCGGCGATAGACCAGGGAAAGGATGGAAAATATTATTTGATAGTGAAAGGCGACAAGCCTAACGAAACAAATTTTGTACGCAACCAGGCCATAGCCATTTCCGATTCTCCTACCGGTCCTTTCAGGATGCATGAAAAGCCAGTGATCGATTACATGGATACCGAGGACATGTCTACCTGGTATGATGAAGCCCGGGAACGGTTCTATGGCGTTTTTCATGCGCATACATTCATTGGCCTCATTACCTCACCGGGCGGGCTCAACTGGGAAAAGGCCCATGACCATACCATTACCACCAAAAATATCAGGATGAAAGACGGTACGATATGGAAACCGGGGAGGCTGGAAAGGCCATTCATCTATACGGAAAATGGGAGACCAACGGTATTGAGCCTGGCGGCCCGGGATGGAGATAATTCCTATACCGTTTGTATACCGCTCAACCCTTAAAAGAAAATACAGGAATGGGAAATATAAGAAAATAGGTATGACCAGGAAGCAAGTTTCAGAATCGTGGCGCCATTTTTCATTGCTCCTGGCGGCAATGGGCTGCCAACTATCCCAAAATGCCAATCAAGAGTGGTAATAGCAAATCAATGAAAAGAAGAGAACTCATTACAAAAACGGGATTGGCCTCGGCAGGGGCAATGTTAATCCCGGGAGTGCTTGACGCCGCTCCGAAACCTGGTAAAAAGAGTAAGAAAAGTTTGAGGATCGCCCACATCACAGATGTGCATATCCGTCCCGAACACAATGCGCCTACCAGGTTTAGGAAGTGCCTGCAGGACATCATAGGACACCGGGTAGACTTTTTTCTGAATGGTGGCGATACAATTTATGCGGCAGATTATTCCCATATCAAAAGAGAAAGAGTAGATGAACAATGGACGATCTGGCAAGAACTTAGAAAAGAAATAACACAGTACGAAATCCATAGCTGCCTGGGCAATCACGACATGTGGTGGGCCGCTCCTGCCAAGAACGATCCTATGTATGGAAAAGACTACGCGGTCAAACAGTTGGAAATCCCCGGGAGATACTACAGTTTCAACAAGAAAGGTTGGCATTTTGTCATTCTTGACAGCAATAATAAAAACGCCGGTTCCCTGGACGAAGAACAGCGTAAGTGGCTGCAATCAGACCTGGCAGAACTCCACCCGGGTAGCAATGTGCTGTTCATGTCGCATTACCCTATACTTGGTGTAAACGGGGGCACACATTCCGACCGGGATTACATGACAGATCTTTTCTATCAACATAAGGACAAAAAAATTACCTGCGTCAGCGGGCATATACACCTCTTGGATTATGTAGTGTATAACAACGTACAGTATTTTTGTAACGGGGCAATGAGCGGTTTTTGGTGGGAAGATGGAGATGAGGAATCGGCTGAAAAATATTGGGTAAAAGAAACACCCCCGGGCTATGCTATTCTCGATCTATACGAAGACGGAACCATCGAAAATACCTATCATCCGCATAATTATTAATACTTTCATCTTCAAAACTAGGAAAATCAAATGGGATATATCCAACTGAAAAACACGCTATTTATGGCGCTTTTCGTCGCCCTGTGTGTGGACAACGCAGCAGCACAGCCTTACGATTGGGAAAATCCAAACGTTGTGTCCATCAATAAATTACCTGCCCGGGCATCCTTTCATAGTTACGCCGGCAAAGAAGCTGCCATTAAAGGAGATTTCCCTAGCGAATCCAACCACATGTCTTTAAATGGGACGTGGAAATTCCATTGGTCGGAGAACCCCTTCGAACGTCCCGAAAAATTCTATGAGGAAGGCTTCGACCATTCTGGCTGGGACAAGATCCCGGTCCCGGCCAACTGGCAGCTCCACGGGTACGGTTACCCCATCTATGTGAACCATCCCTATGCCTTTGCCGATAGCAGGAACACCATTACCGAAATGAAAAGCCCTACACCTCCTCGGATCCCCCGAGACTATAACCCGGTGGGCTCCTATCGCCACCAGTTTAGCATCCCCGAAAACTGGCTCGATAAAAAGATCGTGCTCCATTTTGGCGCGGTTTCTTCGGCTATGTACTTATGGATCAATGGGCAGAAGGTGGGGTATAGCCAAGGCAGTAAACTACCTGCAGAATTTGACATTACCCCCTACATTCGTAAAGGGAATAACACCCTGGCTGCAGAAGTATACCGGTGGAGCGACGGCAGCTACTTGGAATGCCAGGACTTTTGGCGTATCAGTGGGATCACCCGTGATGTATACCTTTATGCGGTGCCCAAAACCCATATCGCAGACATCGGGGTAGTGGCCGGGCTGCAAAACAACTACACTGACGGTACACTCGACCTTACCATAAAAATAGCGCGTGGTGAAGCGCGAACAACAAAAAATAAAGTGGAAGTTACCCTCTTCAAAGGTCAACGCAACCTGTTTGCCGAAACCAAAGAGATTCCACTTGCTGCCGGGGAAACCTTAGTCAATTTTGAAACTGTATTACCGGGCATAAAAAGCTGGAGCGCGGAAACCCCGGAACTATACACCCTTCTCGTTCATCTCACCGACCAGCAAGGCAATACCCTTGAGACTACAACACAAAAGATAGGGTTCCGGAACGTGGCGGTCAAAAACGGCCAACTCTTGGTCAATGGTCAACCCATTTACCTCAAAGGGGTGAACCTCCATGAACACCACCCGGAAACCGGCCATGTAGTGGATAAAGCTACCATGCGTAAGGATTTTGAGGTGATGAAGCAATTTAACATCAATGCGGTGAGGACATCCCACTACCCTCAGCCCGAATATTGGTATGAACTCTGCAATGAATACGGGTTGTACGTAGTGGATGAGGCTAACATTGAATCGCACGGTATGGGCTATGGAGAGCGGTCCCTGGCCAAGGACACCACCTGGGAGAAGGCCCATGTCGAACGGATCCGGCGCATGTACGAGCGGGACAAAAACCATCCGTCCGTTATTATTTGGTCAATGGGCAATGAGGCAGGCAACGGCCCCAATTTTGAATCAGGGTATAAATGGCTAAAAAAGCACGACCCTTCAAGACCGGTACAGTATGAAAGGGCGCTGCAAGCGTGGAATACAGACTTGTTTGTGCCCATGTATTCCAGGATCGACCGCATAGAGAAATATGCATTATCTGATCCCGAACGCCCATTGATCATGTGTGAGTATTCCCACGCTATGGGAAATAGTAACGGCAATTTGCAGGATTATTGGGAGGTTATCGAGAAATACGATGCCCTGCAGGGTGGCTTTATCTGGGATTGGGTGGACCAGGGTCTTACGGAAACCACGGAAGATGGTCAAACCTACTGGGCGTATGGCGGGGACTATGGCCCGGGGGGTAAAGTGCCTTCCGACGGTAACTTCTGCATTAATGGGCTAGTGTTCCCGGACAGGACACCGCATCCTGGACTGGAGGAAGTAAAAAAAGTGTATCAAAACGTTGGTTTTAGAGCCATTGATGCCAACAAAGGCCGGGTAGAGATTACCAATAAATACTTTTTCCACGATCTCTCGGCCTATATCCTTCATTGGGACCTTATTGAAAATGGCGTTTCCCAGGCAAGGGGACAACTGCCTATGCCGGCGATTGCCCCGCAAAAAGCGGCGACCATCACCCTTGACATCCCCGGCGAACGAAAAGCAGGCCGGGAATATCACCTCAACCTTTCCGTCCAAACACTCGAAAAAAGCCGGTTTATTCCCAAAGGCCATGAAATTGCCAAAGAGCAATTCCAACTCACTTCCTACCAGCCAGCGGAACTGGCCTTTGCCAAATCGTACAGGTTGAAAGTAAATCGTGAAGGAGGTAGGGCTCACATTACCGGGAGCGATTTCGCGATAGAATTTGATGAAAACAGCGGCTTGCTGACGCATTATACCACTGCCGGAAAAACGCTCTTCGAAAGCCCGTTGACCCCCAATTTCTGGCGGGCTCCCACGGACAATGATTTTGGTAATGGGCATCAAAACCGTACGGCTGTATGGAAAGAGGTCGCTGAAAAAATGTCCCTTCAAAAATTTGAAATTAAGAGTGACAAAGGCAAAACCATCGAAAACCGGTTAAGATCCACCACACGGATTACAGTTCAGGCCACCTATGATCTTCCCGGAACCGGTGGGACTTTGGCTCTTACCTACGCTGTCAGCGGAAACGGAGAAATACAGGTAGATTACAACCTTAGTGGAATAAACGAAGAAACCCCCGGGCTCCCGCGGATAGGCTTCACGTTGGCCTTACCCCAACAGTATGAAAACGTACAATGGTATGGCCGGGGCCCATTTGAAAACTACTGGGATAGGAAGACAGCAGCCTTTGTATCACTACATCATGCGAAGGTAGGAGAGCTCTATGTGCCTTACATTCGCCCCCAGGAAAATGGCTATCGTACCGATAACCGCTGGATAACTTTCGAAAATAATGATGGATCGGGACTGAAACTTGAAGCGGCATCTACCCTGGGTTTCAGTGCCCACTATAACACTACGGAAGATTTTGATGCCGGGCAGCATCGTACCGGGCATACCTACGACATCAAAGAGCGTGATAACATCTACATCAACTTCGACTACCGGCAAATGGGCGTAGGAGGCGACGATAGCTGGGGAGCAAGAGCTCTTTCAAAATATAGCCTGGACGAAAAAGGATACCAATATACATTTTACATCAAACCTTTAAAGTAAATCTTAGAAACCGCGAAAAACGCGCTACGCGGATACTTTTATTAATTAAAGAACTATGACGATAAGACTGTTTCTTCGATCCATATTTTGCATAATCCTTTTTTGGGCGCTAGGCTCATGTTCTGCTGGTGAGGAAGAATTGAACTCCACGGATGTTTATACGATCATCCCCGCACCGCAATTTCTCACACCGCAAAAGGGCGTTTTTACTTTTGACGAAAGTACCAGGATCATTCTTTCACAGGAAAGTGAAGCGCTTTTTTTCCTGGGTAGTTATCTTTCCGGCCTGTTGGAAAAATCAGCAGGGTTCAGTCTTCCTGCCGAGGTAGGCGCTTCTGCTGGCAAGAATACGGTCTTCCTGCACCTGGATGGTGATTTCGAGGGTAAGAGGGAAGCCTATACCCTTGACGTGACGTCAAAAAATATAGTGATCCGGGCTAGGACAGCCGCGGGCATCTTATATGGTGTTCAAAGCGCCAGGCAGCTCCTGCCGGAAGAGGTCGAAGGTGAAAACATAGCTGAAGTACCTTGGTCAGTGCCGGCCGTCTCTATTCGGGACGAACCTCGTTTTGTGTACCGGGGAATGCAAATGGATGTGTCCCGGCATTTTTTTTCCTTGGATTACTTAAAGACTTTTATTGACCGGTTGTCCCTTTTTAAGTTTAACCGTTTCCACCTGCACCTCACGGATGACCAGGGCTGGAGGCTACAGATCAAACAATACCCGGAACTCACGGAAGAAGGGGCCTGGAGGACCATGAATAGCCATGACAAAGTTTGCATAGAAAATGCCAAAACCAATCCTGACTTTGCCCTGCCCCGTGAGTTTTTCACTGAAAAGGAAGGTAAAGAGGTTTATGGGGGGTACTATACACAAGAGCAGATGAAGGAGCTGGTGGCCTATGCTTCTGCCAGGGGCATTACCATTGTGCCGGAGATCGATATGCCCGGTCACATGAGTGCGGCCATCGAGTCTTTCCCCGAGTTGAGCTGTACGGAAGGAGCCGGATGGGGACAGACTTTTTCGGTGCCCCTTTGCCCCTGTGAAGAGAGTACTTATGAATTTGTAGAAAATGTGCTCGGTGAGGTAGCGGAATTATTCCCCGGCGAATACATCCACATCGGTGCGGATGAAGTGGAAAAAGGCACCTGGAAAAACCCGGTATGTGAGTCCCTGATGAAACAGGAAGGACTGGAAACGGTGGAAGAGCTGCAGAGCTACTTTGTAAAACGGGTAGAAGCCATCCTGGAGAAGAAAGGGAAAAAAATGATCGGTTGGGATGAGGCCCTGGAAGGAGGGATCAACCCTACGACCACGATCATGTATTGGCGTGGCTGGATCCCCGGGGTACCGGTGGAAGCCGCTGAGAGTGGGCATAATGTGATCATGACCCCCACTTCTCATTGTTATTTTGATTACGCCCCGGATGACCAAAGTCTCATGCACGTTTATTCATTTGACCCCATCCCCGATGCCTTAAAGGGAAAACATGAAGAGCGCATTATTGGCGTACAAGCCAACCTGTGGAGTGAATACATTCCCACCCCAGCCCGGCTGGAATACATGTCTATGCCGCGGATGATGGCGCTGGCAGAAGTGGCCTGGACCCAGCATAAGAACGAAGCTTCGTTTCAAAACAGGGTAGATCAACTGTACAAACGCCTGGATGTAATGGGCGTCAATTACCGGCTGCCAGACATCCCCGACCTACCGGAACAGCTGGTATTCATCGATTCGGCGGTCCTCGATCTCACCAAACCGGCAATCATTGACGAGATCCGCTATACTGTAGACGGCAGTACTCCGACAGTAACGTCCGGCCTGTATGAAGGGGAGATAACGGTAACCACATCCACGCATTTCAAAGTGGCTACCTTTGTCAATAATAGGAGAGCGGCGGTGTACGATTTGAAATTTGAAAAACAATCCTATCGGCCGGCAGTAGTGCAAAATACGTCCCCGGGTCTTAAACTGGACTACTATGAAAACGAGTTTCGTTCAGTTTCCGAACTGGGAGCAGGTAGTCTTAAGAGAACTACCATTGAACCCCTCGTGAACATCCCGGGCTATGTGCGGGAAGACCAGGTAGGCTTGGTCTTTGAAGGGTTCATAGAGGTACCTCGGGATGACATTTATACCTTTTACCTGGCATCGGACGATGGCAGCAGCATGGAGATAGGCACTAAGTTGGTGATCGATAACGATGGCTACCATGCTCCGAGAGAGGTGCAAGGACAAATCGTCCTGGCAAGGGGGAAGCATCCGCTCAGGATCCGCTTTTTTGAAGGCGGTGGCGGACAGGGCTTGACGTTTAAGTATTTACAAGATGGAGAAAAGGTTGAAGTCCCTGCAAATATGTTAAGTCATTGATGGTGTACAAAATGGTCAATTTTCAATCCCTTAGACAGTGATTCATTTTCGTTATTGCGAATGCAAACATTGCGAAAAAATACTTGAAGTGGGAATGACAAGATAAAAATGGATCGTTACGGCGAGTGGCACCATTTTCGTCAAAATACATGGAGTGGCAATGATAAAACGGGAAAAATAATCATCACAGCCCCAAAGGGACGCTTATGGCGCGAGGCAGGCGTGGATGGTGGGCCGGTTAGGAAGCTGCCCCCTTCTCTTGTGATCGAATGGACCCTGTTCTCGTTCCACCAGCGGGGGATCGCTTCACGCATCGCTCAGGCCAGCCGGCTGGGTTCGCGATGACGAAAAAAAACAGATCGTTATGGCGATGCTAATGTGTGGGCTACGAAGCCATCCCCTTCTTGAAAACCGGTAACGGACTTCATTTCGTGTACCATGAATGGGGGGGATCGCTTACCACAACTCTAAAGGCTGCCGCTGGGTTCACGATGACGATAAATATTAGAATATGTCATGATAACGAAACAATGTATTACTTCAAGAACAAAACGGCTATTATCACCGGTTCAACGAGTGGCATAGGAAAAGGGGTTGCCGAGGCGCTTCATGCTCAAGGAGCTTGTGTGATGCTCAGTGGTCGCGATACGGAAAAAGGTAAGAGTATTTGTGATCAATTGGGGTCAAATGCCCGCTTTTTGGCAGGTGATGTTAAACAACCGGGTTACAATAAACGATTAGTAGAAGAGGCCATTCAATCTTTTGGTAGCTTGGATATGGTGGTGATGTCGGCAGGACAGCTGGGGATCGGTAAAATCGACCAGCTTTCACTGGAGGATTGGCACGATACGATTGCCACAAACCTCAATGCCGTCTTTTATCTGTTTAAATATGCTATTCCCCATTTACGCAAAGCAAAAGGCAGTGTCGTGATCATGGGTTCTGTGGCGGCGCTGCATGCCTTTCCCGGTCATCCGGCATATACCGCTTCTAAAGGGGCATTACCCGCGCTGGTCAGGCAGATGGCCCTTGATTACAGTCCCGATATCCGTATTAACCTGGTCTCCCCGGCACAGGTGGTCACCCCTTTGCTTACGGACTCCATCCGGGCATTCGAGAATCCCGAAGATATCCTGGATGAAACCTCCCGGAAATTGCCCATGAAAAGATTAGGTACTGTTGATGACATAGCCCATACGGTGTTGCATTTGCTCAGTGAAAATGCCGGGTGGATCACGGGAAGTAACTTTGTGGTTGACGGTGGTTTTTTAGCAACTTGAGACCTGCTCCTGTACAACCTTAGTCTAATCAATGGCTGAATAATAATCACTCCTACTATCGTAAACCCGTCATGATAACATCGTCCTGTTCGCCTTGGGGGTTGGGCAGTGAGCGGCCTAATGTATTACTATGGAGAATCTAATATGTTTTTGGTTACGAATTACTCTTTTTTTGAGTGCACAGGTTGCCGTTCGATGAGTTCACAGATTGACGGCGAGTTCATTTCTTCACAGGTGAGTTTTATTCTGCGTTAGTTTTGTTGGGTGTAAGTACCCTGCAACCATTGTTTAATGAGCGTGGCTAAAATAAACATAAAATTAGCATTGGCTTTTGTAAAAAAAGTACTGGATATAGCAGTAACATAATTTTAACATTATAAGCGTGAGAATACGAATGGAAAATGTTTAGTAGATATTCAAATGTTCTGCATTTATCGAACTCATAAAACCTGTAAAAATTAATATGTCTCCTAGCTAGGGACTATATTTGTTTAGGCAGTTCTGATTCTGTTTTTTGACAATATGCAAAATTCCAGGAACAAAGTCCTCCAGGCTACTCATTGGGGGAGATGCACTCCCATGCTGTTTCCATGGATCAGTATTTGCCATTTTTGAGGCCTAGAAGTTAAACATAATATGATATGGACCATCCTATTGATCGAAGAAGTTTTGTGAAAAATAGTTCTTTAGCCGTTGCCGGCTCCGTGATTGCCGGGCCATCCATTTTGGAGGCAAAAAAACGAAAAGCAGACCCGGTAAGGATCGGGTTCATTGGTACAGGAGGCAGGGGTAGAACCCATGTGAACAATATACTGGACCTCGAAGGGGTGGTTTGTCCTGCCATCTGCGATATTGATCCCAAGGCCGTGGAGCTGACGCGGGAAATCTTCAAAAACAAAAGCCTATCACAGCCTAAAGTATATGCATCCGATGAGTATTCCTTCCGTGACATGCTGGAGAAGGAAAAGCTGGATGGTGTAGTTATATCAACGAACTGGACCTGGCATACCCCGATGTGTTTGGATGCTATGAAGGCCGGTGTCTATGTGGGCGTAGAGGTCTCCGGGGCTTTTTCGGTAGATGAATGTTGGGATCTCGTAAATACACATCAGCAAACGGGAACTCACCTTATGATCCTGGAAAATGTTTGCTATCGACGTGATGTAATGGCAGTATTGAATATGGCAAGGGACAATCTCTTTGGAGAGCTGATCCATGCTAGGGGAGGATACCTCCATGATCTGCGAAAGGTGAAATTCAATGACGGGAAAGGGGGGCTGGCCTTTGGAGAACATGCAGCAGGAGAAGCGAGATGGCGAACAGAACATTCTGTCCATCGCAACGGGGACCTGTACCCGACCCATGGACTAGGCCCGGTCGGTGTGATGATGGATCAAAACCGGGGGAACCGGTTGACCACTATTTCGTCAGTAGCTACCAAGTCTCGTTCTCTTAAAAACTATATTCGGAAACACCCCAAGGGAGGTGAAAAACATGAATACGATAAAATAAGTTGGCGCCTGGGTGATGTAGTGACCTCGACCATTACTACGGCCAGGGGGGAAACCATCATTCTTACCCATGATACTAATTTGCCTCGTCCCTATTCGTTAGGTTTTAGAGTACAGGGAATAGAAGGACTCATAGATTTCGATTACGGGACTAGGCGCATCTACATAGAAGATCAATCCCAACCGCACCGCTGGGATGATGCCGAAGGTTGGTTGAAAAAATATGACCACGAGCTTTGGCGAAAGTATGAAAGCAAGGCTTTGGGCTCCGGCCATGGTGGTATGGACTTTTTTCTGGACAGGGCATTCGTGGAAAGCGTTAGGAGAAAGGAAGCCCCGGTTTTGGATGTGTATGATGCGGCAACCTGGAGGTCCATAACGCCCCTTTCAGAGCGTTCGATCCAACAGCAAGGCATGCCACAACATATCCCGGATTTCACAGGAGGTCGATGGATCAAACGTAAACCCGTTTTTGGCCTGGGTGACATTTAACACTTGCCTTTCCACGCAATGAAATGGGTCTTTAAATGGAATCAATAGATCTGCGCCCGGATCTTTTTGAAGGGATTAACCGAGGACCTCTACTTCTAATTTTTTTACCCATTCCTTCACTGTATGGACGGACTTCGCATCCTTTTGTTTTATAGTTTGATTTACGGCCGATATAATTTGGGCTTTAATTCGCGTGAGACGATAATCACTATCAGGGAAAAGAGGTTCAGCATTGCCTTCTGCGTCCTCTTGCAGAAGTGACTGGGGTTTACTTTCCTGTAAAGACTTTTTCCTGATCTTATCCGCCTTAATGGCAATATCCTTGCCGTTGTAGACCCTTAAGGAATCTTGCCGTTCTTCTTCCAGTAAAGTTTCAATGTCTGACTTTTTGACTTTGACTTTACCGGCCAGGATATCCTTTTTTAATGTAGGATTGGATTTACCGATCAATTCAAGACCCTCGGTGAATTTTCCATCTCTTTTGATGGTACGTTCACTGACATTGAATTCTTTGGATAGCTTTTCTGATGTACTTGATTTACCTCCCGCTTGTACAGGGGCCTTGTATCCCCCTTTTTTAGCCTTAGTTAAATTATACTTTAAACCGCGATAATAACTCAACTGGTCGGGAGTGAGATTACGCCGGCCCAGCTGGTTATCCAACATCCAGGCTTTCACCTCATCAATGGAGGAGAACTGCAGGACTTTAATGTTGAACGGCAGGTCATGATGCAAGCAAATACCATACCTGTTGTGTCCATCAATGATATAGTGTTTTTCCTGGTGCTCCCATACTACAATAGGGTCTCGACAACCTTCGTCAAGAATATTAGCTTCAAGTAGTGTCTTTTCTTCAGCAGAGAGGGGCACTATAAAATTCCTTAGCTCGTCAAGTATTTGCAGACGAGGAGATGGGTGTTTTTCAGAAGAACTCACGGTTTGCCTTGTTTTAAGGTAAATTTTATCTTTATCAACGTTCTTGTAAAGATAGTGTTGTATTTTATAAAATAAACATATTGATCCTTTCGTTGCTGCCGCAGGCTTATGTGTATCAAGCTTTAGACGTGTATGATGGTTTTCATACATGTGAACAGCGTTTTAAAATCATGACCTTGCATTACCAAGAATGAGTGCCCAAGGGCATGGATTTCGAAGTTGATTACGGTCCTTGCAATAGGAACCTATGAATCAAATGTAAACGAACTTTCTTGTATAATTAATAAAATATAATATACTAAATTTTAATAAATTACCATTTTTAATATAAAAAAATATATTTTGTGGTAAAAATATAAAATAGTGTTACCAAATGATGATGTGATACTTTTACCCTTTCTTCAGTAGACCACTTTAATTTTTCTCCACCAAAAGAAGACACAGTAAGATCAGCCAACAGATCCCGGGAAGTTCATTTCCAACCCGTCCTTGACCACTTGGTTATTTCTTTGTGATCAATGAGCCCTAATTCCCATTGATGTTGCCCGGCAATTAAATAAGCAACTTTGGTAAGTATTGGGCCTGTAACCAGGATACCTTGGTTGCTCGAGGGTTATCTTGATTCCTTAGTGCCTCTTAAAGATGGAGATACCTATTTTATTTTTTTATTGAACCTATCTTTTAGAAGCCAGGAAGCTAACATGTACAATAGAGTTAAAGATTTGTACGCCACAAAACTCATAATGGCTCTTTTTTAAGCTTTTTAGCGATCAAACTTAATCGCTAAATGAGCAAGGAATATACAATTGGTATAGACTATGGTACCGATTCGGTCAGGGCACTTCTTGTCGATTGTTCGAATGGCAACACCCTGGCCACCCACGTACATCACTATCAAAGATGGAATGCGGGTAAATATTGTAACCCAGGTGTAAACCAGTTTCGACAGCACACTTTAGATCATATAGAAGGCCTGGAAAACACCATTATCGAAGTGATCCGCAGCAAAGGTGTAGATATAGGCCAGGTCAAGGGGATCTGTATAGATACGACAGGCTCATCGCCAATAGCCGTAGATGAAACGGGTACCCCACTCTGCCTAAAACCTGGGTTTGAAGAGAACCCAAATGCTATGCTGGTGCTTTGGAAAGATCACACGGCAATAGAAGAGGCCGAAGAGATCAATCGCCTTGCCAGGAGCTGGGGAGGAGAAGACTTTACAAAGTATGAAGGAGGAATTTATTCCTCGGAATGGTTTTGGGCTAAAATTCTTCATATCGCCAGGAATGATAAGGAAGTGAAAGAAAATGCTCATTCGTGGATGGAGCATTGCGATTTGATGACATATATGCTTGTTGGAAACAACAATCTTGCTGAATTCAAAAGAAGCCGGTGCGCTGCTGGGCATAAAGCGATGTGGCACGAGTCGTGGGGCGGACTGCCGGGAGATCCTTTTTTGGAGCAGCTCGATCCCTATCTCCCAAAAGTGAAGAAGCATTTGTACGAAAATACATTTACCTCCGATGTACCTGCTGGGACCTTGAATGCCGAATGGGCGGAGCGACTAGGACTATCGACTGACGTCAAGGTTTCTGTAGGCACATTCGATGCCCATGCCGGGGCAGTAGGTGCCGAGGTAGAAGAGTTTACCTTGGTCCGGGTCATGGGTACTTCTACCTGCGATATTATTGTCTCTCCCGGAAGTGTGGTAGGTGATAGCACCGTAAAAGGTATCTGTGGGCAGGTCGATGGTTCGGTTCTCCCGGGTATGATTGGGCTGGAAGCGGGTCAGTCTGCTTTTGGAGATGTTTTGGCCTGGTTCAGGGAGTTGGTATCCTGGCCCATAGATCAATTGCAAGATGATGTATTGCCCCAGGATCAAAAACATAAGCTAAAGGAATCAATCATCCAGGGACTTTCAGAGGCTGCGGAACAATTGCCCGATCATGATCATGATGTACTGGCCTTGGACTGGATCAACGGCAGACGTACCCCGGATGCCAATCAAAACCTGGAAGCGGCCATGCTGAATCTAAGCCTCGGATCCGGGGCACCTCAAATATTCAAAGCTTTGGTAGAGGCCATATGCTATGGGTCAAAGGCCATTGTAGATCGGTTCGAGGACGAAGGAGTTGAGATCAAATCCGTAGTTGGTATTGGTGGAGTAGCAAAAAAATCGGCCTTCATTATGCAAACCCTTGCCAATGTATTGAATATGCCGATCAAGATCGCAGTATCCGAACAGGCACCCGCATTAGGAGCCGCCATGTATGCATCGGTGGCAGCAGGAATTCATGAAAACATCGAGATCGCTATGAAAAAAATGGGTAATGGTTTTGAAAAAATCTATGAACCGGAGCGGGGTAAGGTATTGCACTACATACAACGATACAAGAGCTACCTGTCATTGGGTAATTATGTTGAGTCTACCATGAATGGAAATGTATGAGCCAGTATAAAAACCTTAAAGAGGAGTGCTATGAGGCCAACATGCAGCTTCCCGGCCTGGGGTTGGTGGTATACACCTTCGGGAATGTAAGTGCAGTGGACCGTGCACATTCAGTTTTTGCGATCAAACCCAGTGGAGTGCCTTACGAAATACTGAAGCCAGCAGATATTGTAATCGTCAATTTTGAAAATGAAATCATCGAAGGCTCGATGAGGCCCTCGTCTGATACTAAAACACATGCATTTCTTTATAAACACTGGGAATCAATAGGTGGCATCGCTCATACACATGCCACCTATTCGGTAGCCTGGGCACAGGCACAACGTGATATTCCTGTTTATGGAACTACTCATGCTGATCATCTCACGGAAGATATTCCTTGCGCTCCTCCCATGAAAGATGAGCTGATCAAAGGAGACTATGAACACATGACGGGACAACAAATTATGGACTGCTTTAAGGCGAAGAAAATTGATCATCGCGAAGTTGAAATGGTGCTGATCGGGAATCACGGACCCTTTACGTGGGGAAAAACTGCCGAAAAGGCGGTATACAATAGTAAAGTATTGGAAACAATTGCCGAGATGGCACTCCTGACCGAGCAGGTTAATCCACAATCTCCCCGGCTGAAAGAAAGCCTTATTCAAAAACATTACCAAAGAAAACACGGTAAGGATGCTTACTACGGACAATCATGAGGGGCCTGATCTTTGATCTTGATGGGACCATGGTGGACAATATGATGGTCCATCACAGGGCCTGGCAATCGAAGCTGAAAGAGTTGGGGCTTTCGCTATCGCTAAGTGAAGTCAAAGAAAAAGTACATGGTATCAATGAAGAAATACTCGAAAGATTGTTTGGAGACCGTTTTTCCCTAGGGGAAAGAAGAAAGATATCTGCTGAGAAAGAAGAAGCATACCGGCGGATCTTTCTTGATCGACTTGAGCTCATACCGGGGCTAGACAGGTTTTTAAAAGAATCTCGTCCACCAGGCCTTCCACTCGCTATTGCATCCGCCGCACCCCCGGAAAACGTAGATTTCGTGGTCGATAACCTGGGCATCAGGCACTTTTTCAGTGCTATTCTAAGTGCCGGGGATGTGGAAAAAGGCAAGCCGGATCCCGAGATATATTTAAAAACCGCGGACCAGTTAAGCCTGGACCCAAAAGATTGCCTCGTGTTTGAAGACTCTCCAACCGGCGCTATCTCGGCTTCTTCAGCAGGATGCCCTTTGGTGATTGTTACTACCACGCATGAGGAAAGCGATTTCAACGATATACCGGGAATCACCCGATTTATAAAAAATTATGATCAATTCTCAATCAGCCAGCTACTAAAATTCAACCACCGATGAACATAAATCTCAATCAATACCAGGTATGGATGATCACTGGAAGTCAGCACCTCTATGGTGAAGAAACGCTGAAAAGTGTAGCCAAACATGCCAAAGAAATTGCTTCTGGGCTGAATAGCAGTCCCCACATACCTGTAGATTTTAACTACAAAGCATTAGTTACTACGCCTGGTGAGATCTACCAGGTACTCCAGCAAGCCAACCAAGATGACCGATGTGTGGGTGTAGTCGTATGGATGCATACTTTTTCCCCGGCTAAAATGTGGATCGCAGGCTTGAAGAATTTTAAGAAACCGCTTGCGCACTTACATACCCAATACAATACGGAAATCCCGTGGTCAGAAATTGACATGGATTTTATGAATGAAAATCAATCTGCCCATGGAGGCCGGGAATTTGGATTTATGGCCAGTAGGTTGAGAAAACAACGAAAAGTTATTGTAGGGCACTGGCAGGAGAAAAGCCTGCAGGAAAAGCTCGGAAAATGGACCCGGGTAGCCGTTGGTTGGCATGAGCTGCAGCGCACGAAAGTAGCCCGGATAGGAGATAATATGCGAGAGGTGGCGGTTACCGAAGGAGATAAGGTAGAAGCACAAATGAGATTTGGATTTTCGGTCAACGGGTATGGGCTGGGAGATGTGGCAAAGTTTGTAGGTGCGGTAACAGATGCCGAGATCAACCAATTGATCCAGGTCTACGAGCAGGAATATACTTTCGAGCAAGTAACTCCAAAAGATGAATCGATCAAAGAAGCCGCACGGATTGAGTTGGGGCTTCGGGCTTTCCTGCAAGATGGAGGATTTACTGCTTTCACAGATACTTTCGAAAATCTCTATGGTTTGCGGCAGCTCCCGGGAATTGCTGTTCAAAGATTGATGGCAGAGGGATATGGTTTCGGAGCAGAAGGAGATTGGAAAACGGCGGCCCTGCTGAGAGCAGTCAAGGTCATGGATGTGGGGTTGGAAGGAGGTACTTCTTTTATGGAAGATTACACCTATGATTTTAACCCGAACGGAGCGAGGGTATTAGGCTCACATATGCTGGAGATATGCCCGACTATTGCCAACAACAAGCCAAGGTGTGAAGTACATCCGCTTGGGATCGGGGGGAAGGAAGATCCCGCACGACTGGTATTTGATGTGGATGGAGGCCCGGCGATCAATGCCTCTTTAATAGACATGGGCAATAGATTCAGGTTACTGGTCAATGAAGTAGAGGCAGTATCTCCCGAAAATGAGCTTCCGAAATTACCAGTGGCGCGGGTGCTTTGGGAGGCAAAACCAAACCTTACTATTGCTGCACACACATGGATTTTAGCAGGGGGAGCACATCACACCGTATTCAGCAAGGCCCTGGATACCTCTTTCTTCGAAGACCTGGCTGAAATAGCGGAAATAGAATTGCTGGTCATTGACAACGAGACAAAAGTCCGTGACTTTAAGCAAGCCATACAATGGAATGAAGTGTACTACCACTTGTTTCAAAATAAAATGTAATGAAGAGTTTATCACTGTTGACCGTTATGGCATTGTTATCGTGTAGTCCCCGACCAGGAGATATATGATTTTCCCCCTAAAATAAGATGGCAGCCAACATGGATCACATTCAAACATTACATCAAACCGTAACTACTAATCATTGATATATGGGATTTTCTACTCTTGACTATATAGTTTTTGCCATTTATTGTTTGATCATTCTCTTTATAGGGCTTTATGTGTCTAACAGGAAAAAGGACAAAACAGCAAACGATTATTTCTTGGCCAGTAATTCCCTCACGTGGTGGGCGATTGGTGCTTCACTGATTGCAGCCAATATTTCTGCCGAGCATTTTATTGCCATGTCTGGTTCAGGATATGCCATCGGTTTGGGAATTGCCGCCTATGAGTGGATAGCAGCGGTAGCATTGATTTTGGTGGCCAAGTACTTCCTGCCAATTTTCCTGGAGAAAAAGATCTATACCATGCCTCAATTTGTGAATGACCGGTTTAGCCGTTTGGTGGGTTCACTGTTTGCGGGCTTTTGGATCCTCGTATACATTTTTGTCAACCTGACTTCGGTGAGTTACCTTGGGGCCTTGGCTATGGAAAAGATCATGGGCGTTCCGCTCCTTTATGGAATCATAGGATTGCTCCTATTTTCCGGCATTTATTCCATCTATGGTGGGTTATCTTCCGTCGCCTGGACGGATGTTATCCAGGTTACCTTTCTAATTGGGGGCGGACTGGTCACTACGTTTATCTCGTTAAGTGTTGTAGGAGGGGGAGACGTTTTAAAAGGGTTGGGTCATATCTATGAAGGGGCAAGAGATCATTTTTCCATGATCGTCTCAAAAGGAGCCATGTCCATTCCTGGCGGAGAAGGTAGTATGAAAGATGCCTACAATGACCTTCCGGGACTCGCAGTTATACTGGGGTCTATGTGGCTCATCAATTTGGGATATTGGGGATTTAACCAGTATATCATCCAAAAAGGGTTGGCGGGTAAAACACTGCAAGAGGCAAAGAAAGGATTGATTTTCGCTGGGTACTTGAAAATACTCATCCCATTATTGGTAGTGATCCCGGGGATTACCGCGTACGTCATTTCCAATAACCCTGGATTCGCCGCCGATACCGTTGGAGAGATCACAAAGTCGGACGAGGCATATCCATGGCTTCTTCAAAATTTCGTGCCGGTCGGAGTAAGGGGGTTGGCTTTTGCGGCGTTAGTAGCGGCAGTAGTGTCATCTTTAGCTTCCATGATCAACAGTACCTCCACCGTATTTACCATGGACATCTACAAAGCCTATATTCGTCCGAATGCGAATGATAAAGAATTGATCCGTTCTGGGAGAACCATTGCGGTAGTGGCTATGCTGATTGCCATTGTTGTCGCCCCGGCATTAAAGACGTTAGACCAGGTCTTTCAATACATCCAAATGGTAACAGGTTTTGTATACCCGGGTGTAGTTGTGGTCTTTGGGCTGGGCTTGTTCTGGAAGCAGATCACCAATAAAGCAGCCCTTTACACCGCTATCCTGACTTTACCCACCGGGGTGTTTTTCTATTTGACCCTACCCGGTACCCCGTTTATTCTCAGGATGGGATATGTGTTTATGATTTTATGTATTGTAGCGCTAACCATCAGCTTTCTCGATAAAGGTGGAAAAGTGGCAAGCCCGGTGATAGACGGGGCTAAAAAGAAGAAAATGCTTAGGTCCGGCTATTTATTGCTTGGAATAGGTATACTTTTATTGCTTTGTGGTGTTTTCCTTTCCGCTCCACTGGCAGATTTTGGTTTTGAAGCAATTTTCGTGTTGGGTACATTATTCCTTATGCTTGGCATTGTCATTTATACCAATGCCACCATGGAAGTTCAAGATGCTAAAGCTATCGTAGTGAAGTCCGAAATTTTTATAACAAATCGTGCCTTTAACATAGGCGCCATCGGGATACTCGTGATTATAGTGACTTTATATTCAATATTCTGGATGTAATGAAAAGAGCTTTCTACCTTCTTTTTTTGATCATGTTAGTAGGGCGATTACCTGCTATGGCACAGGGATTGGTCGATTTGAGTGATATCAGGATCAGGGACCCGTTTATCCTGGTGGACAAAGAAAGCAAGACTTACTATCTCTATGCCCAAATGCAAAACAGGCTGAACAGCACACCTGGAGAAGTGGGTGTGGAGGTCTATCAAAGTAAGGATTTGAAGAAATGGTCGGGTCCAACGCCTGTTTTTGAGGCGCCGGAAGATTTCTGGGGCAGAAAATCGGTGTGGGCGCCAGAGGTGCATGAATATAGGGGTGACTACTATTTATTTGTAACCTTCACCAGCTATGACACGCTGGATTACCCCGGAAGAAGTACGGCCCCCCAATGGAAAAGAGGGACCCAGGTCTTGAGATCAAAAAGCCCTTTGGGACCCTTTAAAACCATTTCGAAAGGCACACAAACCCCACCCGAATGGATGTCGCTGGATGGTTCGTTGTGGGTGGAGGATGAACAACCCTACATGGTATTTTGCCATGAATGGGCGCAAATTAAAGAGGGCACTATCGACGTGGTGAAACTTTCAGGCGATCTTTCCGAAGCGATTTCCACGCCTATCCAGCTATTCGGTACAACAGACATTCCATGGGCAGTCAGCCTCAGGGATAGGGGATCCAAACATCACGGGTACGTTACGGACGGTAACTTTGTATTTAAAACAAAGACGGGGAAGTTGGTCATGATCTGGTCCACGTTCGGCCCAGCCGGGTATGCACTGATCCAGGCGGTTAGCGAAAATGGAAGCATTTATGGCCCCTGGCAGCATATTAAAGAGCCACTGTTTACAGAAAATGGAGGGCATGGGATGATATTCAAGACCCTGCAAGGAAAATTGATGCTCACGCTTCATCAGCCCAATGGAGGAAAGCTTGAACGGGCCCGACTATTTGAGATCGAGGATTTAGGCGATCGGATCCGGTTAGCGAGGTAAATCGACTACCTCCTGGGCCTTGTTGTAGGTCATTATATGCAACCCAATGAAAACTAAAACATCGAGTATGAATAAGCTAATATCACTTTCCTTCATCCTGCTGAGTATCCAGGCATTGGCACAATCACCGGCCAGGATCCATGGTGAACTAAAGCAGTGGCACAAGGTCACCCTGGATTTTGAAGGACCGGAAGTATCAGAGACTGATGATTACAATCCATTTTTCAACTATCGGTTAACAGTAGAATTCAAACATTCCTCGGGAAAGATTTTTGTGGTGCCAGGATATTTTGCGGCTGACGGGAATGCCGGGAATACCTCCGCATCTTCCGGTAACGCCTGGAGAGCGCATTTTTCGCCGGACTTAACAGGAGAATGGACATACCGCGTTGACTTTAGAAAAGGGAGATGGGTAGCGGTCAGTGAGCGGGCAACCCCGGGGATTTCCGGCGAATTCATGGATGGTGCTACAGGGTCTTTTGAAGTAACTGCAACGGATAAAACAGGTAGGGATTTCAGGGCGAAAGGCAGACTTTCTTATGTAGGGGAACACTATTTACAATTTGAAGGTACAAAGGGATACTTCCTGAAACAGGGACCGGATGCACCGGAAAATTTGCTTTCGTACGTTGATTTTGATGGTACGTTTCACAACGATGGCCATAAAGATCATTTGGTAAAGAGCTGGGAAGCCCATGAGAAGGACTGGGGTGAAGGTGATCCCACGTGGCAGCAAGGAAAAGGCAAAGCCATCATTGGGGCAATGAACTACCTGGCGTCCAAAGGACTAAATGTAGTTTCGTTCCTTACATTAAACATCATGGGGGACGATCAAAATGTATTTCCCTATATAGATTATGATACCTACGATCGCTTTGATGTGTCAAAGCTTGATCAGTGGGAAATTGTTTTTGATCATGTGCAAAGGTTAGGTATTTTCCTGCATTTTAAAACCCAGGAAAATGAAAACCAGGGACTGCTTGACAATGGCGGAGTAGGAGCATTTCGAAAGCTTTACTACCGGGAGTTAATTGCCCGGTTTGGGCATCACCTGGCATTAAACTGGAACATGGGGGAAGAAAGTGGGGATTGGGTAAAAAACCATAAAACTCCACCACAATTTCAGCAGGAGTTCCTGGCCATGGCAGAGTACTTCTACGCTCATGATCCGTACCATCATCACATTGTGATCCACAACGGGTCAAAAACACTTTATGACGACATTTTGGTGCCGGGTTCAAAATACACCGGGCCTTCGCTTCAAACCACTAAAAGAGATTTTAGCCGGGTACATGATTTTGTCCTGGAATGGAGAAATAAATCTTCAAAGGCGGGTAAGAAATGGGCGGTTGCGCTGGATGAACCGGGAGATGCCCAGCATTCCCTACTCCCGGATGTGGAAGATGCCAAACACGATACTGCAAGAGCAAACGCGCTCTGGGGAGCCATGACGGCCGGTGCCTGGGGCGTGGAATGGTACTTTGGGTACAAGCATGATCATTCTGATCTTACCTGCCAGGATTATCGTTCCCGGGATCTTTTCTGGGATCAATGTAAAATAGCGCTTGACTATTTCAATACTTTACCGTTCGTTGAAATGGACCCAGCCGATGAGTTACTTTCAACCGAAGACTACTGCTTCGCCAAAAAAGGAGAAAAGTATGTAGTTTATCTGCGATTTGGAGGAGCTACAACACTCGATTTAGTGGGTGTAAACGGGGAGTTTGAAGGCAAATGGTTTAATCCCAGGACTGGAAATTTTCACAAGAGGTCATTTAAAATTACCGGGGGTAAAAAAGTAGACCTGTCTGCTCCCAAAAAGGAAAATGGCCGTGATTGGGTGATCGAGCTGACCAAAATTTGAGTTGACCTTACAATTAGCTAACCTTGCAAAGTTACCAACTCATGGAAGATTTGCAAGGTTATTTTAATTTAACCTTGCAAATTTACCAACTACTGGTAAATTTGCAAGGATGATAACACGTCTAGCTCTTCCTAGTATCCTGGAAAAAACGTCCTTTTTTCCCGCAGTGGGGATTATCGGTCCTCGCCAGGTGGGTAAGACTACCTTATCTTTAGAAGTAGGTAGTCATGTCGATTCCATTTACCTGGATTTGGAAAACCCGCTGGACCTTACCAAGTTGGAAGACCCCTTGGAATATTTAACCAACCTTCGTGGGAAACTGGTGATCCTAGATGAGATCCAGCGTAAGCCGGAGTTGTTCCCTATTCTTAGGGGAATCATTGATCAAAACCGTAGGGCGGGTCACAAGAATGGACAGTTTCTTATTCTTGGATCAGCTTCCGTTGACTTATTGCGTCAGTCTTCGGAGAGTCTTGCGGGCCGTATTGTTTATGAAGAAATGGTGCCTGTTCTTTCAAAAGAATATCCACAAGACCTGGATCGTCTTTGGTTATCTGGTGGATTCCCTGATAGTTTATTAGCTAAGAGTACTGACCAGGGCTTGATGTGGAGAAAAGCCTTTATTACTACCTACCTGGAAAGGGACATCCCTTTTTTCAGCCCCAGGATACCTTCCACTACGATGCGAAGGTTGTGGACAATGCTTGCACACCTACAAGGCTCTACGTTGAATGCTTCCAGGATCGCTTCTTCCTTAGGGGTGAGCAACCAGACCGTAAGCCGATATATTGATCTGCTGGTCGACCTGTTTTTGATCAGGAAGTTGCAGCCATGGTATGCTAATACGGGTAAACGGATCACAAAGAGCCCGAAAACCTATGTTCGTGATTCGGGCATCCTCCATGCGTTGTTAAATATCGAAAATAAAGATGCGCTGCTTTCGCACCCGGTAGTGGGTTCCAGTTGGGAAGGTTTTGTGATTGAAAACATTGCAGGTGTAATACCCAAAGAAGCAGAAATATTCTTTTATCGGACTTCAGGGGGTGCAGAGATCGATTTATTGATAAGATATGCTGATGGATACACTTATGCTGTTGAAATCAAAAAAAGCTCTGTACCTCAATTAGAAAGAGGTTTTTATGAAGCTTGTGAAGATATCAAACCTAATGAAAAGTATATCATCTATCAAGGCACAGATTCTTTTCATATGAAACATGACATCTTTACCATAGGGCTTCATGATTTTCTTTTAAAACTCAATCCCGATAATTAAAGCTTCACCACCTGTTCCGTATACGTAGGCCCATCGGATCTTACATTTCCTTCCTCGTCAAACCCAATGGGATCGATCACCAAAAATGGAGGCTGGCCTTCGGTGATGCCGTGGCATGAAAGCCACAGGCGCCCGTCCGGTCCAGTGAATATTTCGTTGTGACCGACCGCGTTGAAAGGGTTGTCAGGGTCACCTTCAAATACCATCTTGTTCTTTTTACAAGCTTGCTTGCTCATCGCTCCGTAGAAGGGATTAGTGGGAGACTTGGTCCATGGGCCAGTAACTGAAGCGGCTGTCGCATAGCCGATTTCATAGCCGCGTGTCCAGCTGGAATAAAACAAGTAATACGTGTCCTCATTTTTAATCACGTATGTCCCCTCGATCCCAATGGCGTCCCAGTCGTAATACTTGGCTACTTTCTTTTTCATGGCTGTTTTATCGTAGTTAGGCTCCATTACAACCTTACCTTCCTCATCTATTTCATAGTCCACTTTGGCCGGCTGAATGGCGGATGTTGGTTCTGTAAGGAAAGTGGCAGTCTCCAGGTCCAGCTCTGCGAACCCGATCCCAAACTCTCGCCCCCTGTTCCAAAAAGCATAAACCTTACCATCATCATCTTCGAAAAAAGTGAGATCATTTCCCCGGCTCAAAGGTTTTTCTTCGGTGACTATGCTGTAGGGCCCTTCTATATGATCAGCGACCGCATACCCGGTATGCTGTCCCGGGAAGCCGAGCGCGTCGTTGCGGCAGTTGAACAGTGCGTAATATTTACCTTTTATTTTTTGGATCTCGGGTGCCCAAAACCTGCGATAGTACCATTTGGTGGAATCTCCCCGCTCTACGATATACTTGATAAATTCCCAGTCCGTAAGGTTTTTGGATCTGTACAGGACAACACCTTTATTGAGGTTTCCGTCAACCTCCTGCCTTGACCAATGCGGGTAGGATGTGCCGGTCATGTACCACCAATCTCCATCTCGAAGCACCTGGCAATCCCTCAGTCCATTCGGATCAATCCCCGACTTGATGGGGTTGGTGTAGCTAAAGACATTTTCGGAATTACTTTTTTCTGTTGACGGCTTATCACCACAACTCACCAGTGTGACTGCCATTGCAAAAAGTAAAAGTTTTTTGCTCATCATTCTACGCCTTGATATTTAAAATCCTTGAATATTACCGGGCTGTCTCCGGTTGAAAATAGTATAATTTTATAGCTATCGTCGGAGCGAACAGAAGAATTGAACTTTTCCCAGCTTTCTCTATCCCGGCTTAAGTAAAAGCTCAGATCCTTTTTTAGATTTCTTATTTTAAGCCAAACAGCTTTTCCAGGGGTGATAGGATACATATTTTGATGGAGTCTCCAGGGTGGACCATCTGCAAACCTTACATTCTCCCCATCGGTACAAATACCAGTAGTCCCAAGTTTGATTCCAGCTTTCCCTCCAGCGCTTACCCCCATCAGCTTAACCGAAACTTCAAAACTTTTATTGACGGCATATTGCCATATTTCCCAATCTCTATTTTCTACTGTTTTCAAACCGTCCGTTGTGACGTTGAGGTTTTCAAAAGTGGTGGCATCTCCATTCCATTGCAGCCCAATTTTACCTGCTGAAAAGGGATCTGAAAGTGGCATGCCATGAGTGATCTTTTTACCTGCGGGGATCTCTAAAAAACCACCTGGCCGGAGTTGATCTTTTATGACAGGCCAGTCATCTTCGGTCCATTCCACAGGCATGAGCAAGGTGGGCCTGCCCATTTTTTCAAAACCATTGAGACGGCCATGGTAGACCGTCCACCAGCGCTTATCCGCAGCTTGAAAAACAGTGCCATGACCTTGGTGCCAAAAAGGCTCATCCTGCGAATAGGTACGCGTGAGGGGATTATAAGGCGAATTTATCCAGGGGCCTGTAGGGCTTTCAGATCTGGCAACCACGGTCATATGGGCTGTAGAAGGGCCATTGGTACCACCTTGGGCAGAGATTAGGTAATAATACTTTCCTTTCCTAAAAAGTTTGGGACTTTCCAGACATTTGCATTCTACGTCCCAGCTGGCAGGATAGTCCCAGCCGGTATATACCTTCCGGGCATCTGAAATGGCTTTTGTCCCGGATGTATTAAGTTTTACTACCCAGCCATGAGAAACATAAAGATATTTTTCACCTCCAGGCGTCGAAATAAAACCCGGATCAATGCCTGTATAATCACCCCCCGGTTTTTTAATTTGCAGGTCAATGGGATCGCTCCACGGACCGGAAGGTGAAGGTGACGTTACTACATAATTACCAAATGGGATATCCGTTTTCCCCGGGTACTGCCGTATGGGCATATACACGTGAAAAAGCCCATCAAAATATTGAAGATCAATGGCCCATACCGTGTTATATGCCTTTGGGAGCGTGTGCCTGGCAATGGGCTTCCAGTTGATAAGATCTTTTGAATGCCAAATCATAAAACCGTTTCCCCTGCTAAAACCCATGTAGTAGTCTTCGCCGACGGTAACAATGGACGGATCACCATAGTTACCGGGAAAGATGGGGTTTTTGTAGTAACCATTCCCTTGATCGGCCAAGGGTTGCTTTTCCTGGATTACTTGTGCATTTACCTTTTGTTGGGCATAGGAAACTTGGTAGAGCAACAATACTAAAATACCCGAAATGAAGAACCTGGTCATTGGCGAAAGCTTGTGAGCAAGTTAGTTTTATGCCGTACCAGGCTGTTGCTCGAATATTCATTGCTTTTGCTGGAAAGTGTTTCCTTCAGGCTATATAGTCGAATGGAAATAGGATATCACTATTTTTAAGTCAATGCCACTCGTGTTATGGCCTACACCCCCCTAACCCCTAAAGGGGAAGCCCAACGCGCTGTGAGTTTTAAGAGTAGATGGGTATGCTAAACCTAATGGCATTGGTTTTAATTCTAAAAAGTATGTCCTTACGACTAATGTTCCTGCTGGGTGTTGCCATTTTTTTAGTAAGTTGTTCCAGCGAGTCCCCACGGGTTCAAACTAATTTTATCATCGTGCTAGTGGATGATATGGGCTTCTCGGACCTGGGCTCCTATGGAGGTGAGATCCAGACTCCCAACCTGGATACACTTGCTTTCGATGGGATCAGGTTCACCCAGTTTTACAATACTTCCAGGTGTTGCCCCACCCGGGCGTCACTACTCACAGGCCTGTATCCGCACCAGGCCGGGATTGGCCAGATGACTGGTGACAAGGGACTACCCGGTTATGAAGGACAACTCAAAAAGAATGCGATCACCATTGCAGAAGCGCTAAAGCTAAATGGTTATCAAACCGGGATGGTGGGAAAATGGCACGTATCAAGAACGAAAGCACAGCAAGGTGGGGCCAATGGAGAGAATCAGTTGGCCTGGCTCAATCACCAGGGTTTCCTGGATAGTGACTTCGGGGAGTTGGATGCGTACCCTACCGCCAGGGGATTTGATAAGTACTACGGGAACATTTGGGGGGTAGTGGACTTTTTCGATCCGTTTAGCCTCGTTAATGGTGATAAACCCGTGCCATCCGTACCCGGTGGATACTATCATACCGACGCGCTTTCAGATTCTGCCGTGGCCTATGTAGAGCAGTTTTCTAAAAACGATAATCCCTTCTTTCTGTACATCGCACACACTGCACCTCACTGGCCCCTTCATGCACTCCCGGCAGACATCGAAAAATATGAAGATATCTATACACAGGGTTGGGATAAGATTAGAAAGGCACGCTATGACAAAATGAAAGCGCTTGGCCTGTTTGAAAAAATGCCGGCACTATCTCCCGAGATGCGAGCTGTGAAAAACTGGGATTCATTGGAAAATCAAGCCTATCATGCCAGGAAAATGGCCGTGCATGCTGCCATGATCGATCGGGTCGACCAGGGAATGGGGCGTTTAATTGAGAAACTGAAGGAGAACGGGCAATACGATAACACGGTGATATTTTTTTTATCGGATAATGGAGCAAGTCCTGAAACACCTGCCAAAGCGGGATTTGACAGGAATAGCCAGACCCGGGATGGGAGGGAAGTCATTTACACGCGCAACGATCAATCGGTCTTACCCGGAAGTCAAACCACCTATGCGGGGATTGGTCGTGATTGGGCCAATGTGAGCAATACACCCTTTCGCTACTGGAAAGCGAGAACTTTTGAAGGAGGGATCTGTACACCACTCGTGGTACATTGGCCCCTGGGCATTACCGGTCAAACCGGTAAAATTTCCAGCGAACCCGGTCATGTTATTGATCTTATGGCTACCTGCCTGGATATTGCAGGTGTAGCGCAGCCCAGGACGTTTAACGGTGTAGAAACGATAGCCATAGAAGGCAAGAGCCTGGTGCCTGCGCTGAAGACAGGTAATCGTGAAGGGCACTCCTCCATATTTTTCGAGCACTTCTATTCGAGAGCCATCAGGGTGGGGGATTGGAAACTGGTTTCCTTGCCGTTGGGAGAATGGGAACTCTACAACTTGGCGGAAGACAGGACGGAAATGCATAACCTGGCCTCCGAAAATCCTTCAAAGCTGGAAGAACTAAAAGCGGTTTATGAAAAAGAAGCCAACCGGACAATGGTCTACCCGCAGCCAGCGGTTCCCGAGCGGATGAAAAATAACACGAACTAAAAATACTATTTTAACAGGTCATTATGTATCGAACGATTTCAACCCTTTTCATAAGTCTTTTATTGTTTAGCTGCGCTTCTAAAACCGAAGAGGAGCGTCCTAATATTGTACTGATCATGGTAGACGATATGGGCTTCTCCGATATTGGCAGCTACGGGGGAGAAATACCAACATCTGCCATAGATGAATTGGCCTACGGAGGTCTCCGGTTCAGCCAGTTTTACAATACAGCACGTTGTTGCCCTACTCGAGCCAGTTTGATCACCGGTCTTTTTCCCCATCAAACAGGTATCGGCCAGATGGCGAACGGGACGAAAGGAGAGAATCAAAAGTGGGGTACGGAGGGTTACCAGGGATATTTGAATAAAAAATGTGTCACCATTGCAGAGGCACTTTCCACCAACGGATATCACACCTATATGGCAGGTAAGTGGCACCTCGGCTATCACGATACCACACGCTGGCCTTTGCAAAGGGGCTTTGAGAGGTTTTATGGCAGCATTGCAGGGGCTACCAGCTATTTCTATCCACATGGAAAAAGGCCTGTCACCCTGATGAATCAACATTTACCACCCCCGGATTCCAATTCATACTACACTACGGATGCTTTTACGGATTATGCCATCAGATTTTTAAAAGACCAGGAAGATGATGATCCGTTTTTCCTGTACCTGGCTTATACTGCTCCCCACTGGCCATTGCATGCTAAAGAAGAGGACATTGAAAAATTTGTAGGAAAGTACATGGAAGGCTGGGATGAGATGAGAAAGGCCCGGTTTGCCAGGCAAAGAGAGATGGGGCTCTTTAAAGACGATTTTCCGATGGCCGAAAGAGATGCAAGGGTAAGACCCTGGGCCGAAGTGGACAGTACACAACGTATTCGTTCCGATTACAGAATGGCGGTTTATGCTGCCCAGGTATATGCCGTGGATTACAACATTAAAAAGCTGACCGATCATTTAAAGAAAACCGGTCAGTTTGAGAACACCCTTATTTTTTTCCTATCGGACAATGGCGCTTGTGCGGAGATGTATGATGAATTTGGTACCAAACCGGGCTCATGGATCAACCGGGCGAGCTATTCCGGTGCTGTTTCTTATGGGATCAGCTGGGCCAACGCCTCAAACACCCCCTTTTATGAGTACAAAGTACAAACGTATGAAGGAGGGATTTCCACCCCACTGATCGCGCATTGGCCCAGGAAGATCAAACGCGGAGGATCTATAACGAATGCCAAAGGATACCTGGTAGACATCATGCCCACCATCCTGGACGTCACGGGTACGGAATACCCTTCGGACTATCATGTCACCACTACGGCACATTCCCTGCCTGGCCAGAGCCTGTTCCCCCTTTTTGATGACAATGCAGCATTCAAAGAGCATGAATACATGTATTGGGAGCACCAAAGCAACTGTGCGATCCGCACAGGGGATTGGAAGGCAGTGAAGAAGATAAGCGATGAAACCTGGCAACTTTTCGACTTGAGTAAAGACCGGGCCGAGCAAAATGACCTGGCCTCTCAATATCCCGATCTTGTAAAAGAACTGGATACCAAATGGAGCGAGTGGGCTCAAAAGAACTATGTCCTACCCAAAAAGCCGCTATAAGATGATTAGATCATTGTTCGCAATACTTTGCCTGGTCCAGGTGTCATTGCTAAAGGCACAATCCTGGAAAATGGCAGACGCACCTTTAGCCACTCCATGGGCGCAAGATGTGGACCCGGAAAATGTACTTCCCGAATACCCCAGGCCGATAATGGTTCGCAAGGATTGGCAAAACCTGAACGGTCTTTGGCAATTCCAGGAAATGAAAGCGGGAGACCGGGTGCCAATAGGTAAAGATCTTACGGGTCAAATATTGGTGCCGTTTCCATGGGAATCCACTCTTTCAGGGGTAAAGCAGCAATTCGATTCTTATTCGGCGTTCTACAGGAGGAACTTCTCGATCCCGGGTGCCTGGAAAGGTAAGCGGGTTTTACTGCATTTTGGAGCTGTCGATTGGGAAGCTACCGTCTATGTGAATGGTCAGGCGGTCGGTATCCACAAGGGAGGGTTTGATGCGTTTTATTTCGACATCACTGACGCGTTGATCGCAGGTCAAAGCCAGGAATTGATCGTCAAAGTCTATGACCCGGGAAACAGTGAAGGGATTGCAACAGGGAAGCAAAACAACACTCGTTTTGACGATCCCCAAAAGTTTGCTTACGCGCCGGCTTCAGGGATCTGGCAAACCGTTTGGCTAGAAGCTGTGCCCGGAAAGTACATGACGGATATTCACATCACCCCGGATGTGGATAGCGAAATGATCGAAGTAAATGTCAATGTCTCCACCCAGGACTTTGGAAACATTCAAACCAGGGTCTATGTCATGGATGAAGGTAGAGAAGTAAGTAAAGGAAGCGGTTCCCCGAATGTGCCATTTCACGTGCCAGTTCCAGGTCCAAAACTATGGTCAACCACCGATCCATTTCTCTATGATGTAAAAATAGAACTGGTAGACAAAGAGGGAAATGTCGTGGATGAGGTGAAGAGCTATTTTGGCATGCGAAAGATCTCCATGAAGAAGTTCAAGAATATCCAGCGGATCGTGCTGAATGATGAATTCCTATTCCAAATGGGTCCGTTGGATCAAGGATATTGGCCGGATGGTATTTACACCGCTCCAACAGACGAAGCTTTAAAGTGGGACATTGAAATGACCCAAGCGTTTGGTTTTAATATGATCCGTAAGCACATCAAGGTAGAGCCGCAGCGATGGTACTATTGGTGTGATAAGTTGGGAATACTGGTGTGGCAAGACATGCCCAATACGCACAAAAAGCGAACGGAGGAAGAAAAGACCCAATTCGAAGTAGAGCTTCTACAGATGGTGAAAACCCACTGGAACCATCCATCCATCATCAACTGGGTGGTTTTCAACGAGCATTGGGGAGCTTACGATGTGCAGCGGATCACTAAGTCCATCATGGAACTGGACCCATCCAGGCTTGTTACGGGAAACAGCGGCATAGATGCCGGTAAACCCGATGTAGATTACGTGGTAGGCCATATCAAGGACAACCACTCATACCGTCCTCCTTCTGTCCCTTTTGGTAATGACACACGGGCGGTGGTCAATGGGGAATACGGGGCAATCGGCTATAAAGTCAAAGGTCATATATGGGATGAAGACGGCCCCTGGGTGCATCATAATTACAAAGACAAAAAGGCTGCGACAGGGGAGTACGTCAAATTCATCGAAATGATCCATGAGTTCCAGGAAGAAGGTCTGAGCGGGGCGGTATATACGCAATGGACGGACGTGGAAAACGAAATGAACGGCATCTATACCTATGACCGTAAGGTGATCAAGCTGGACAAGGAGGCTGTAACGAATGCCAACAGGTCCACTTACGCAAAAGACAGGATGAAAGAGAAATACCAGGGAAACAAATGATCAGAACACGTATTTTATCATCGTTTTTAATGCTTGCTTTCTCCGGGATCCTTGCCCAGGAAAAACTACTGGCACCTACGCCCCCGATGGGGTGGAACAGCTACAATAGCTTTGGCGCAGCCGTTACGGAAGCAGAGGTAAGAGCAAATGCTGATTACATGGCTGAGCATATGAAAGACCTGGGTTGGGAATACGTAGTGGTCGATTATTGCTGGTTTTATCCGCATCCTCCAAACAGCATTCAAAACAATCCACCCCAATTCAGACTATCAAAAGATAAGGCTCCCGTGCCGTGGATTCCTATGGATGAATACGGCAGGTTGCTCCCGGACCCACGTAAGTTCCCTTCATCGGCAAACGGGAAAGGATTTAAACCCTTGGCGGATTACATCCATGGTAAGGGGTTAAAATTTGGCATCCATGTTATGCGCGGAATTCCTCGCCAGGCAGCCTGGGCCAAAACACCGATAAAAAATGCAAATGGAATTACCGCCGATAAGGTGACGGATACCACCTCACTCTGCCCATGGCTGAATACGATGTACGGGGTTGATATGAGTAAGAGCGGAGGGCAAGCCTACTACAATTCGCTCATAGAATTATATGAATCCTGGGGGGTGGATTACATCAAGGTCGACGATATTGATTTGCACGAAAACTATCCCTATCGTAAATCAGAAGTCGAAGCGATACGAAAGGCACTGGATTTTCACAACAGTGATATCGTGCTCAGTCTTTCCCTCAACATGAAGTATGAAAACAGGGATCATGTTCAGACCAACAGCCAGCTCTGGCGTATTTCCAAGGACTTTTGGGATGATTGGGAAAAGCTGAAAGCCCAATTTGACCTGGTAAACCAATGGAATGCGCTCACGGGCCCGGACAGCTGGCCAGACGCTGATATGCTACAGGTCGGGAAGATCAGTAAGCGCGGACCAAAAGGACCGGAGCGCTTTAGCTATTTCAACGAAGATGAGCAGAGGACACACATAACCCTTTGGATGATCGCCAGGTCTCCCCTCATGATGGGCGGTAATATGCCAGAGAATACACCTTTTGTCAAAGCACTATTGACTAACCCGGGGGTGATCGCCTTGAACCAGCAAGGGAAAAACCAAAAACAGCTATGGCGGAAAGATGACCGGGTGGTATGGGTAAGCGACCTGGTGGACGGGGTAAAAAATGTGGCCCTATTCAACCTGTCAGGAGAGCAAAAGTCAATAGAAGTTACCCTGCAAGAACTGGGACTCCATGGACCTGTTTCTCAACGGGACCTTTGGGAAGGAAAGGAGCTGGGAAAAGCGAGGAACAAAATCAAGCATACGGTCAATCCACATGGAGTCAAACTCATTCAACTAAGATGAAAAAAGTCTTACCCATAAGTTTTTTAGTCGTTTTTGGAGCGATTGTGAATGCACAGCATAAAGGACTCCTAAAAGAAATAAAAAAACACCAAAAGGCAGTCCACCTGCTGGATAACTGGATGCGCGATCCGTATATTACCATTGGCCCGGACAATAAGTATTACCTTACGGCTACCCAGCAAAAGAACGAAACCGGGGATGAGGGCATGCCGGCCTGGCGAAGTAATGATTTAGCGAGTTGGGAGTTCTTAGGATTTCCCTATCGTATCAGTGAAGCCTCCAATGCACAACAATTTCGGCAAAGGCTGGACAAGCGAAATGCGGAGCGAGTAGGGCAGGAGCCCCAGCCTTTGAGAATGTGGGCGCCGGAGATGTATTTTCTGGATGGAAGATGGGTATTCATACATACTTCCAATACGGGGCTGGGCAACTTCGTAGTGACCAAAGGGAAAGGTCTGAATTCCGGGTTTACGGATTGGGGAACGGGTTTTGGACGCCACCATGATCCCTCCATTTTTACTGACGATGACGGAAGTCACTACCTGGTAGCCAAGTGTACCGAAATCATCAAGATCAAAGCAGATCTTTCGGGCTTTGATGGAGAACCCACCCGGCTGGATCCGGAAAACCGCAAAATGGGGCATGAAGGAGCTTTCATCATCAAGTTTAAAGGAAAATATGTGCTACTTGGGACAGGATGGTCCACCGATAAAATGAGGCATGGAACCTATAACCTTTACTATGCTACCGCCGACAAAATTGAAGGGCCATACGGACCAAGGAAGTTTGCAGGAAGATTCCTGGGGCATGGTACACTTTTCAAAGACAAGAAAGGCCGGTGGTGGTGTACCGCATTTTACAACGCCAACGAACCTGCGCTTGACCCTGGAGATGCCAGCACCAAAGATCTCAGCCAAACTGCCTATACGATTAATAAGCAAGGATTAACCCTCGTGCCAATGGAAATAAAAATGAAAGACGGGGAGATCCTGGTGTATCCCAAAGACGAAGATTACAGGTATCCCGGCAAGGAGGAAGTACAACAGTTTTGATCTCTAAAACAAAATCCGATGAATAACCTACATCCACTATTCATTTCCATCATTTTACTTTTCGGTCCTGCCTCACCTTTGCTTGCGCAAGATCGTCCGAACATTGTCCTCATCATGGCGGATGATATGAACCAATATGGATTCCTGGGGAGTGATAAACAAGTCAAAACGCCAAACCTTGATGCTTTTAGGGAAAAGGCGATTACCTTCCGCCAGGCTTACTGCCCTGCACCGGCATGCAGTCCTTCACGTACCGCTTTCCTCAGTGGATTGTCCCCCCATAAAACAGGGAAATATTACAACGGCAGTAAAGCCTGGGAGACGGGTATCATGAAAGAGCAGGAAACCATGCTTGAGTGGTTTCAACGCGCCGGCTATGCTACGTATGGGTATGGTAAACTATTTCATTCGGATATCTCAAAGGATCGTGTGGCCAAGAACTTTCCAAAGGGAACAGGAAAAGCGGGCTTTGGTCCCTTCCCGGATGAGGAGCATCGCACGTTTGGAAGCGATAGTCGCTTCAGGGGAATACAAGCGTTTCCGGATGAAGACTTTCCCGACGTTCAAAATGCGGATGCCATTATTGATTTACTGGAGCAGGACCAGGAGAAGCCATTTTTTCTTATGTACGGGCTTTGGAGGCCACATTCCCCCTATACCTGTCCCCAAAGATTTTTGGATATGTATGATGTGAATGACATAGAGATCCCACCGGGGTATCTCAAAAATGATATCGACGATATGCCACCGATACCCAAAGCCTACATCGAGTCGAAGGGCCAGCAGGGTGAGTTCAATGAAATAGTCAGCAGCGAACAAAAATGGAAAGAATACCTAAAGGGCTATTTCGCGAGTTACAGCTTTGCGGATTACAACATCGGCAGGGTATTGGAGGCATTGGAAAGCAGCCAATTTGCCAAAAATACCATCATCATTGTCACTTCAGACAATGGCTTTCACATGGGGGAGAAAGACCGGTTTGATAAGAACTCCCTTTGGGAGCAATCCGCCATTACGCCCATGGTAATCTATATGCCCGGTTCTCCCCAGGCCGGGAAGATTTGTGCCGCCCCGGTGAACTTATTGGACCTGTATCCCACATTTGTTGATTTTGGCGCTAACGGGATCAACCCACGCAACCCCATTGATGGGCACAGCATAAGGCCGTTGTTAGAGGATCCAAACACGAATTGGAAGCACCCTTCCATTACCTATTTTGGAAAAAATTGGGTATCCATACGCAGTGAGAAGTATCGCTACATCACCTACCCGGATGGAGGAGAAGAGCTCTATGATCATACCCGTGATCCATGGGAATTGAATAACCTGGCAGGCTTAAAAAAATACAAGAAAGTGAAAAGTCAATTGAAAAAATATGTTCCGGACCAAATGCTCGAGGCAATCCCGGGGCGGTGGACTAAAATGATCAATGGAATCGTAACCGGGGTAACCGAAACGGAATAGAACACCCGGGTCAATGCCGTTGAGGCTAATGCTCACCCCTGGCCCCTAAAGGGGAACCAACCGCGTGGCGGATTGCCCCTCAAGGGGTCAGGGGTGCGATGGGTATGCTAAACTTAACACCATTAAACCCGGGCTAATTGACAATTATCGAACATGAAAACCCACATTGAACGATTAAAAAAACCTTACACCTAAACTCGCTAACATGAAAAAGACTACACTACTTTTCATATTTGCTTGTATCACCAGCGCAATATTCAGCCAGGTGCGAACGTACAGGCAGCTTCCACCCGATAATTCGATCGGCTTTGGATTGTCCAATAAATATAATGTAGAGGTCAAGGCTTGTGACAGCGCATACCAGGACATTCATACGTATGCTATCGTTCCAAATGACGGCGGTCGTGTTACTCAAATGGAGCACCTGGCCATGTTTGGGTTCGATCCGGCAGGTGGGCCCGCAACCATTAAGATCACACTTCAAAATGGCACGAGCCTTTCAAGTTCGAACATTGAGTTACGGAACAAAACATACCAGGGTGTAACTACCTCTTTCGCCGATGGCGCCATGTATATCGAGGTGTGTGCCCCCATGAAGCAACTGATGGTAAGAATGCCGGGAGATATTGCCAATCCCCTCATGATCCATGTCGACCCATACAACGATCCGGCCATACCGGCAGGTGCTAACGTTGTTGTATTTGATGGTGGGACTGATGGCAGGATCCACGAGCAAACTGCCGAGTATGATCGATATACGGTACCGAACAACGTAGATGCAGTCGTGATCGAAGATGGCGCGCTGTTCAAGGGGACAGTTCATGTCGAATCGGATAGAACTACACCGCTAACCGTGCAGGGCCGGGGAATGATCATTTGCCGTTTCGTGGCAAAACCTGCCAATAATGTCAAAATGCGATACAATGCCATGGAGCTGAATAGAGGCAATGGTCATAAAATTTATGGGGTGACGATCGTTAACGCACGCCATTTTGCCATTCGTACCAGTGATGATGCCCACCTTAGGAATATCAAGCTTTACGGTTACAGGGCGAATAACGATGGGACCAAAACAGGGGCCAACTCCACCATTGAAAATTCCTTTTTCAAATGTAATGATGACCACGTCAAGTTATATGCCGACAACATCCATGTCCGGAATTGTGTTTTCTACGAACAATCCAATGGCGCCATTTTCCAGTTCGGATGGAATAACCTGGATCCCGGGGATAACTGCCTGGTTGAAAACATCGAAGTCCTCGAGTGGGAAGCCAACATTGGGGACCCGGCGCTGGGACAGGGGGGTATCGCACGTTCGTTTATTAATCACCGGGAAGCAGAATCAACCGGAAAAATAGGAAAGGATAACCTATTTAGAAACATATACATCCAGGGACCCATCTCCGGGCTCGTATGTTTAAATGGATACCAGTTCGAACCCATAACCCATGAAAACCTGGTCCTGGAAAATGTCACTTTAGAGCAGGCGACTACTAAAACAAGCTGGCTTTATGCCAGTAAAGGTGGTGGAGGTACGTCCATCGAACTGAACCTCAAGAATGTCCGGTATGGCAACAGGTTCGTAGCTCAAAGTGATTTTAAGACGTTGGGAACGGTGACCATAAACATGGATACTACGGGCACAAAGTATGTAGGCTACATGAACCCATCCGACCCCGCTGATTGCCAGGTTTGTAGTGTAAACAAAGTGTTCAATGATATAACCGACTTGACTGCCACTGCCAATAGCTGCAACCGGGTAGTGCTGAACTGGACAGATAACAGCACCGGTGAGAGTGGATACCGCGTACGTCGCAAGATTTCCGGGGAAGCGACATTTACTACACTGGGAGATGTTGCCGCCAACGCAGAAACATATACGGACAATAACGTTGTTGAAAACACTGCATACATCTACCAGGTACGGGTACTGGACAATGGTGCAGCGGCCGGGGCGTCCAACCAGCCGTCCGTCTTAACGCCCACATGCGGTGGAGGCCTGTTCTTCATCGACCATAACTCGAGTGGTCAGCGGCTGAAGGCCAATGCATCAGGCGGAGCAGTTGGTGTCAAAGCGGCTACAGCTACAGGCAACCAGGTACGCTGGGAAGAAGTTGATGCCGGCGGCGGTTACTTCTACCTGGTGCATGTAGCCAGTGGTAGAAAGCTCAACGCCACTACGAATGGTGATGTGATCAATACTGTGTTAGCCACCAGCACCGATAACAGCGCACAATGGAGATGGATAGATGCCAGCGGCGGCTGGTTTAGACTGGAGAACAGGCAATTCACCAAATGGCTGCATCTAAAACCCGATGGAGTCACAGATTTCCAGCTTGGCCCCACCACCTGGACGGGAAGCAACACCCAATGGAAGTTTACTAGTGTGCCTGGTGCCCTATCGGCCGGTGGAAGAATTGGGAATGACACCAAGGAGGTATCAGTTGCAGTCCCCACGGGCTTAAAAGTATATCCTAACCCTGCTGGAAACATTCTTAATGTAGCCAATGTGTCGCCCGGTGCTCAAATTGAGATCTATAGTATGTTTGGAGCTAAGGTACTCACCGCCTTTGGCCGGGAGATTGATGTTTCTATGCTGGGCGGGGGAGTGTATCTCGTTAAGAGTGAGAATGCCGATGTTGGGAAATTTATTAAGGAATAAAGCTCTATCAGCTAGTCGTGTTCGTCTATAAAATAAAAAAAACAGTCGCTTGGTTTCGCCAAGTGACGGCTATAATTTCGGCCTCCGGCCGATTACTGTAAAGTGAAAATCAATTCTTCGGGCAAAAGATGATTGTACAAGATCACGATCAATAAATCAATTAAGGCAGAATATGAAATACATACGTGCATTTCTTCTTTTCACTGTGCTTGTTTCAGGAGGTTTTTGGTGGGCAGGGAGGGAAAAGCCCCAGCCGAGCCGGCCAAATTTTCTATTCATTGCGGTAGATGACCTGAACATCTACAATACAGTACTGGGAAACTTCCCGGGAAATTTTTTGGAGAAAATATACCCCGATGACAAGCTGAGGGAATCAGTGATCAATCGACTGACTCCTCGTATGAATGCCTTTGCAAAAGAAGCGATAGTATTTGAAAAGGCCTATTGTGCCGCCCCGCTTTGCGGTCCCTCCAGGACAGCACTGCTTACCGGCGTGCCGCCTCATGTTTCCGGGTATTATCATCATGATCAGCATTTTCGAGGTTACGAGACGTTGACGGATGCAGTCACCCTCCCGCAATACCTAAAGCAAAACGGGTACTATACCTGTGGCATTGGCAAAGTCTTTCACAAAGGCCAGTCTTACCTGGACAGGGGGGTCTTCAGTGACTGGCCCGACCAACTGTTTTCCTGGGATGACTGGGTTGAAACGTGGACAGGCACTGGCGTAGGAGCGGGGGCTTCCGTTGACCGGGAGGAAAAGATCTCCAGGTACTGGGAAAACAAGACCGGGAATGTGCGTAACTATACCCGGTTTGGCACTACCGAAGTTCCCAGGGAAAAAGCCAATGACTTCCTGAATGCAAAGTTTATTGCTGACCTGGTGCTATCCGGCCGGGCAGAAATGGTGGATTTCAGAAAGCAGAAAAAGCACGTGGAAGTCCCAAAAGATAAACCCTGGTTTCTTGCCTGTGGGTTATTTGCCCCGCACCTTCCCTGGGTGGTGCCGCAGTCTTTTCACGACTTGTTCCCGGTCTCGGAAATGTCCATTGACCAGGAGTTACTGGATTGGATAAAGGAGGACCGGCAGGACCTCTCGGGCTATGGCAAAGAAGTCACACGAAAAACCGGCTTTACACGGCTTAGACAGTACGGTATAAAGGTAGACGGCGAGGGTGGAGATCTAAACGCATGGAAAGCCTATCTCCAGGCCTACCTGGCCACCGTAGCTTATTCGGATCAAAACATTGGATTCCTGATAGATGCACTTAAGAAAAGCCCGGGAAAGGATAATACCATTGTGTTGCTTTGGAGTGATCATGGATATCATGTAGGAGATAAAAACAGGACAGGGAAAACTACCTTATGGGAAGGAGCCAACCACAGTAATTTGATAGCCAGGGATTATAGAAATGCCAACACAGGTACCATTCAAACTCCTGTCAGCTTGCAAGATCTCTACCCCACGGTAGTCTCTTTAGCCGGTTTACCGCGTCCTGATCACATTTATGGTTATGACCTGTCAAAGATGCTCACCCTGGAAACTTCCAAGAGGGGCCCGGTACTCAATACGCATGGCAAAGACAACCATGCCATAAGAGTAGATCAGTATCGGTTTATCAGGTTCAGAAATGGAGATCGGGAGCTCTATGACCTGGAGAAAGATCCGTTCGAGTTCGAAAATTTAATGGGCAAAAAGGCTTATGTTTCGGTAGCCAATGAATTGGAGCAGTTACTTGACCGGGAGTTGTCTCGTACACCGGGTCAATTTCCTCAATGAGATCAATTAGGAGGTCCGTGCAATCTCCTCAACATGTGACTGGCGAGAATGAAGCAGGGTTGGATGAAATGCTCGGTTTTAAGTGGTTCCTCATGCCTGTCATGCTTATTGATTAGGAAGAAATTGAGTAAAACTCATTTATAACTTCTGTAGCCCATCCGGAAAATATTACATGTTGGCAAGATAGCGAACTGATCAAGATCCCGGTGGAAAAATTGGGAGCTATGCACGAACCAATTTTTAAATAGTAGAAGTATAACTTGTAAAAATGGATCGAAACAAATGAAGCAACTGAATCACCTCTTAAAAGACTCAATGGAATTCCGTACAAAGCTGACAATCCTGTCTTTTCCAGTGCGCCATCAAAAAAAGCTGTTTCTGCCCAGCCTGGTACTGGTGCTTTATACTTGCTTTTTACAAGCTCAGAATCCGTTGATCACTCATATGTACACTGCCGATCCTACTGCCAGGGTCTTTGAAGGTAAGTTGTACATCTATCCTTCCAGTGACACGGTACCTCCTTCCGATTACACGAGATATCAGCATTGTATGCCAGGCTACAACATATTTTCATTGGAAAACGGCGTTACCTGGAAAGATCATGGCCGGTTTTTGAATAACGATGAGGTACCCTGGGCTTTGAAAGGTTCTTACAGCATGTGGGCGCCGGATTGTATAGAAAAGGATGGCAAATATTATTTCTATTTCCCTGTGAGAGCGGCAGATTCCGTGCACCGGGTCGGTGTGGCTGTAGGCAGCAGCCCCACCGGGCCATTTAAAGTAGAACAAGACTATATCCCAGGGACCAAGGGGATTGACCCCGGCCTGCTAAAAGATGATGATGGCACATTTTATATGTTCTTTGGAAGTGGGCACGAGATCCATGTGGCGCCCCTGGAGAAAAACATGAAGGAACTAGCGCAGGAACCTGTCTCCGTTCAAGGTCTTCCGGGCGGATATATGGAAGGTGCATTCCCTTTCAAAAAGGATGGCATCTATTACCTGTCGTTTGCACATATTTTTAGAGATGAAGGGTATACCATTGGTTACGCCACGTCGGATAAGGCTATGGGCCCTTACCGCTACCGGGGAAAAATTATTGATAATATTGGTGATGGCACGAATCACCATTCCGTGGTGGAATACCAGGGAAATTGGATATTATTCTACCACCAATGGGAGGTCAGTGGTGATAATAAATTACGTTCCATACGTGCCGATTACATGTATTTTGACAAACCGAGGCGCAGGATACTACCCGGGGCAATAAAGAAAGTGATCCCTACCTTGCGTGGCATTGGTACACCCACGTTGGGGGATACCCTACAAGTAGACCGGTATAACGAAATCAATGGAGCTAAAACGGCCTTTGTCGGTGGGGGAGAACCGGACGGTTGGATGATATGTGAAACAGAACGGGACGCTTATGTCCGCTTTAACAGGGTTGATTTCGGTGGTGGAACAGCCCGTAAACTTACCGCAAGAATTTCAGGCGTAACTACGGCCGGAACTTTGGATGTTTATCTTGATAGTATCGATGGAAAAAAGATTGCTACTATACGTTCACAAAACACAGGCGGATGGAATAGCTGGAAAACCGTTGAGACAGGATTGCTGGAAAAAATAGAAGGAGTGCATGACTTATTCTTGGTTTTCAAAAGCCGTCGTGGTACAACAAAAATAATGAATGTGAACTGGCTGGTCTTAAACTGACTCTCTTGAATGACATAATACCCCAAACTGAATCAAAGATAAGTATGCAACGCACTATGCTTTCCTAAAGCATCTTGTCGAACCGGGCAAAAGTCTAATCGTTTAGAGCAAATCATGAACCAGGAACAGGTTTAATTTAGTGGAATGCAAACCGGAAGATCCATAACTTTTTTAATTATATGCTTCATTCTATTGGGATGTAGCAACCAGCAACAGGCTGAGCAACCGACCAGGCCAGATATTCTCATGATAGCCGTGGACGACCTGAATGACTGGGTGGGATTTCTAGGAGGCCATCCGCAAGCAAAAACGCCAAACCTGGACCGCCTGGCCGGTATGGGGCTGGTTTTCGAAAGGGCCTACTGCGCAGCTCCCGTTTGTAATCCGTCAAGAGCAGCACTGCTAACGGGGGTATCTCCACACAGAAGTGGTATTTACAAAAACCGGGATTCACTTTCTCGATCACCCATTTATGGTAAGGTGGCCACATTGCCTCGGTACCTTAGTAAACATGGTTATCATACTTCCGGTAAAGGAAAGTTGTTTCACCACATGAAAGGTCCAATGTCTCATCCCGACGAATGGGATGATTGGCAAAATCCTACTGGGAATAGCATGGGGCAACACCCGGGAAGAAAAGATGGAATGTTGGCGAACGGGATGCCTTACCAGGGAGTTTTTCAGTATGGCCTTGACTGGGCCTCCAATAATTTAAGTATCGAAGAAACCCAGGATTATCACGTGGCTAAATGGGCGGCCAATGAATTGTTAAAAGAAAGTGAAAAGCCAAAATTCATTGCGGCAGGTCTTTTCCGGCCTCACTTACCATGGTATGTTCCGCAAGAGTATTATGACAGGTTCCCGATCGATGAGGTAATTGTACCCGAGATCAATGAAAATGACCTGGATGACCTGGGAAAGCTGGCAAAACAAAACTCTGGGGGACTCAAGCAGGACAAAGATTTCCAGCGGATCAAAAAGCATGGACTTCAAAAGGAGGCGGTGCAAGCCTACTTAGCTTCCATGGCCTATGCTGACGATTGCCTGGGTATCTTACTGGAGGCGATCCTTGAAAACCCGAACAAGGATAATACCATATTGGTCTTATGGGGAGACCATGGCTGGCATTTGGGGGAGAAACTGCACTACAGGAAATTTACCATGTGGGAAGAGGCTTGCAGGGTACCTTTGATAATTTCTGTTCCAGGTGTGACCCAACCTAGGACTAGCAGTGATAAAATGGTCAATTTACTCGATCTGTATCCCACGTTAGTTAACCTGGCAGGGCTTCCGGCCAACCCTGGGAATGATGGACGGAACATTGCACCCCTACTCAGTAATCCACAGCTGGAGTGGCCGTATGCTTCGGTCTCGTTTGATCAGCCTAACAGGAGCAGCGTACGAACCGAAAAGTGGAGGTATATACTTTATGAGGACGGTTCAGAAGAGCTTTATGACCATGATACGGATTCCCTGGAATGGAATAACCTGGCATCTAATGATCAGTATGCGCCTGTATTGGAAGAAATGAGAAGGTGGATCCCTGGAGACTTTGAGCCGGCGGTATCAAAAAGTACAGGTACAGGGCAATTAGGCCAAGATGAGATGAAAAAATAGTATATTGGATCATGTCATCGAGAACTTCACTTTTACTCATCACCTTCTTATTTGTATTGATCGGTTGCCAGGAACGAAAAGATCAAGGCGCTAATTTTTCCTTGGGAAAAAAGCCCAATATCATATTGATCGTTGCTGATGACCACGGCATGAATGACCTGGGCTGCTATGGCAACCGGGCCATAAGCACCCCCAACCTAGATGTGCTGGCATCAGAAGGTTTGCGGTTTACGAGGGCCTATGCTACGGCTCCATCATGTGCGGCCAGTCGCTCCGTGATCCTGACAGGTTTGTACAATCACCTGAATGGTATGTACGGTCATGTACATAGCTACCATCATTTCAGATCACATGAATTTTTGAAATCATTACCCGCGTATTTGGAGGAAATCGCGGGTTACAGGACTGCCCGGATCGGTAAATACCATGTAGGACCGGAAGAGGTATTCAGGTTCCAGCGAGTCCTTCCATTCCGTGGTCGGAATACGGCAAAAATGGTGGAAGAATCGATCAAGTTCATAGAAACGACGAACCATCCCTTTTTCCTGTATTTCTGCACCAATGACCCTCATAGAGGTGGGGGCAGGGTAGAGGCGCACCCCTTGAAGCCTGATCGGTTTGGTAATAGGGATGAGGGATATGAAGGGATAGAGGAGTATGGGATAAGTCCCGATAGCGTTTTGGTGCCAGGGTATCTTCCCGATCTACCAGCGACAAGAGCAGAATTAGTACAATACTATACATCTGTAAATCGTGTGGACCAGGGGGTAGGGAAGTTAATGCGCTATCTTAAAGAAGCAGGAAAATGGGACAATACGATCATAATTTACATCTCTGATAATGGAATAGCCTTCCCGGGAGCCAAGACCAATGTTTATGAGCCCGGTATCAATCTCCCGTTGATCGTTAAAAACGTAAACCAGCAAAATGCGGGATCTGTCACCGAAGCGCTCGTAAACTGGTCGGATCTTACCCCCACCATTTTGGATTTGGCGGGGATCCTGGGACCAGCGACTGATTCATTGAAGAATTCATTTAAAGATTACGCGGCCGGAGGGCAACACCTTCAAACCCCAGTAGATGATTTTCATGGCATTTCATTTAAAAATGTGCTGGAGTCCCCCGGAGAGGAAGCCAGGACAGAGAGCTTTGCGAGCCACACTTTCCACGAGATCACCATGTATTACCCGATGAGGTCTATCATAAAGGGGGATTACAAGTTAATATGGAACCTGGCCCACCCATTACCCTATCCGCATGCATCCGATTTGTGGGCTTCGGCTACATGGCAGGAGGCCCTGGAATCCGATAACCCGAAATACGGGGCCAGGGATATCGTTTCTTACACTTCCAGGCCGGAATTTGAGTTGTACAACCTGCAGGAGGATCCACTTGAGTCTATCAATTTAATAAATAGCGCAAGCCACCAGGAGCTTTTGATGGCTCTACAAAGCCGAATAAGGACATTCCAGCAAAAAACAAATGATCCGTGGATTGTGAAATGGGATCATGAATAAGTGGTTTTTTCAAAAAGGAATTTTTACTTTCTTAAAAAGCTTGGAAATGGCTCAAGAATCCCGTTTCCGTCTTTGGGAACACTGGGGCTGCGCTTGAAAGGTTATCGTCATCGCGAACCCAGCAGGTGGGCCTTGGGGTTGCGTGAAGCGATCCCCCACTCGCGGAACGAGAACGGGTTCCATTCGATCACACACGAGAGGGAGGCCGCTTCGTAACCAGCCCAATGGCCACACCAGCCTCGCGGTGACGATTATTTTCCCGTTTTGCCATTCCAACTTCAAGCATTTTCGTAAAAATGGTACCACTCGCCGTGACGATCCGTTTTTACCGTCATCGCGAACCCAGCGGGCTGGCCTTAGCGATGCG
>JANQLQ010000141.1 GCA_028280565.1 Fulvivirga sp. | reverse complement strand
TTGCTGGCGCCCTTTTCTTTTGTTTCGTTTTCTTTTGGGCGCGCAAAAGAAAATGAAAACTGGACTTAGAACCTCAAAATCCCGCTTAAACTGCTCATTTCGAGGTTTGCATTACCCGAGACATCTTAAAAACAATGCCTAATTTGCCAAAATTAAACGTTCTCCAGTCAAATTCAATTTTCAAGGACACCCTACTTAGCGAACCTAAGTGAATTTGCACCTTGGTGGTGAAACTTCCCCGACTACAAAAGCCCTAAAGCTCAAAGAATCAGAAAGGTATCTTCTTCAATATCTAGGAGCTAAAAGGAGGCAACGCATATTGTTTCCAATGAGTATCCAAACCTTGTGAGCTAAGATAAGTTACCGCAACAAACGCAAAAGATCAGCGGCTCCTACCCCTACTCCGTTCACCTCTTCATGGGCCATCTGGTAAATAGGAAGCCTCTCAGACCACGTTTTTTCAAGGTGGTCGCCTAGGTTTTTTACATTCCCAATTTTCGGCCTGGCCGCCAGGTTAGTCTGTAAGAGCCGGGACCTAAGTTCCTGCAAAGGTACATTTACAAAAATAGAGCGACCGTTCCGGTTGATAAAGTCCATGTTGTTATGGAAGCAAGGCGCCCCACCTCCGGTGGAGAGGATAAAGTCGTCATTTGAACGTGTTAGTTCTTCCAGTTTGTCCTTTTCAAGCTGCCGGAAGTACGGCTCCCCGTCTTGTTCGAAGATCTCTTTAATGCTTCTTCCTTCGGAGCGTTCGATCTCTTCATCCAAGTCAAAAAAAAGCATCCTGCCAAGCCGGGCAGCTTCACGCCCCAAGGTGGACTTTCCTGACCCCGGCATCCCGACCAAGAATACCTTAGCCAAGTAACGCATTGATTTCTTGTGGCGAGGGGATGTCGTTGTAATGCCATTTCCCCAAGACCACACCATTGCGAAGTAACATCACCCCGGGGTTAGACCGGATCATAGCTTTCAATACCGTGGCATCCGCGAAATAAAACGGGATGGCAAGTTGGTATTCGTGCCGGAAGTTTTCAAACTCCGACTCTAAAGCCGAGGTAAGGATCATCTTATCCGCTTTAGCACTTTGTACCAGGGCTACCAACTCATCCATATTGCCTGTATGGGCCTGTGTATTGTAAAAAATGAAAAGCAGCTTAGTTCCCTCGAAGGAAGCTTGCGTATAGTCATTGCCATCCACCCCGATCAGTTGGTAGTCCGTGATCTTCGGGGTAGAAGCTTTTTCATTCATAATGCGCGAGGAGACATATTCATACCCTTCATCCGGGCTGTAATATTTTGTAGAAGTAACTTTTTCGCCACTTTTGATGAACGTATACTCTAAAATAGGGCTTTCTTCAGCAACCATGTTGTTAGGCAAGCTATCGCCAATTTTATACGGGCGGAAATCAATGAAGGGCAAATGATCGATCGCATATTTGCCTACAAAAAAGCACAACACCGTAGTAGTGATCACTACAATATTGCCGGGCAAGGATCTCAGCATAGGAGCATACTGTCGCCGGTACCAAAAGAGGTGCATGATAAAAACCACCAAGATCACATCTTTATAGAAAGACTGCCATGGTGTTAAGGGTATTGCATCACCAAAGCATCCGCAATCCGTCACCTTATTAAAATAGGCAGAATAGAACGTAAGGAACGTGAAAAACACGATCAAGCCCAGTAATATTTTCGTGGTAAGTTCCATCCGGTATTGGATCAGTACTGCAACGCCCAATACTACTTCCAAAACAATAAGGACTAGGCCGAGGGGTAAAGCCAGGGGGATAAACCACTCAAAAATTGAACTGAAGTCGCTGGAAAATACTTCGAAGTATTCTTCCAGCTTGATTTTAGTCCCAATGGGGTCGTTTAATTTGATCAGGCCGGAAAAGATAAACAGCCCGCCGACAAAAACTCTTGAAAAAACATCTATGATGGTTCTAATCATGGGATACAAAATTAAGTTTGACCAGGCAAAATACGGAATAGTTGATCATATCTTGGTAATTCGCCCTAACCCCTTCCGACACCAGCGTTTTGCCTTCGTTATCTTCAATCTGTTTGACCCGGAGTAACTTCATCAAGATAATGTCCGTCATACTGCTCACTCTTATCTCACGCCAGGCCTCGTCGTAATCATGGTTCTTGTTCATTAACAAGTCCAGGGTTTCTTCACTGATACGATCATACAACGGGGCCAGTTCTTCATAGCTCATATTCATGTTATCATTACCTTTTAGCTCTTCTTGCATCACGGCCATGATACAGTAATTGATAATGCCTACGAATTCATTAGAAATATCCTCTTCCACCTTTTGGGCACCTTTTTCTTGGATAGAACGTATGCGCTGTGCTTTAATGTACACCTGGTCCGTGATAGAGGGTATTCTTAAAATGCGCCAGGCGGTGCCGTAATCCTTCGTCTTCTTTTCAAATAGTGCTTTACACTCCTTGATAACGTGCTTATATTCGCTAACCGTATTGTCCTTCAATTTTTAACTTATTTTTGAATTAAGCCCCATCAAATAAAGTGGCGAAAGTTACACCTTTTTCAACGAAAAAAACACTGAATATCCGTGGAAACCTCGTGGTTTTGGGCTCCCCAAAGGTCATGGGGATCATCAATACCACCCCGGATTCTTTCTACCCAGGCAGCCGGTCCTCCCACGAAAAAGAGGTGCTCAAAAAAGCTGAAGATATGCTTTCCCAAGGAGCTACCTTTGTAGATATCGGGGGGTATTCCACCCGTCCCGGTGCCAGTGACGTTCCCATAGAAGAAGAACTGCGGCGTGTGCTGGTCCATGTTAAGAACATACGGCAAGAGCTGCCCGGGTTATACATTTCCGTCGACACGTTTCGATCCGAAGTAGCCAAAGAAGCGGTGCTGGGCGGGGCAGATATCGTGAACGACATCTCCGGTGGAGGCCTGGACCCTCTTATGTTCCAAACAGTTGCCGAATTGCAGGTACCCTACATCCTCATGCATATGAAAGGCAGTCCCCAGACCATGAAGAAAGAGGCCGTTTATGACAATATGTTGGTAGAAATGTTCACTTATTTCCGGAATAAGGTTACAGAATTGTACCGGGAGGGATTAAAAGATATCATCCTTGACCCGGGTTTTGGGTTTGCGAAGACAATTGCTCATAATTATGAGCTACTATCGGGGCTGGCGTATTTTGAGAAACTGGAGCTTCCCCTTTTGGTCGGGTTGTCGCGTAAATCCATGATCTATAAGTCCCTCGAGATAACACCGGCAGAGGCATTGAACGGGACTACGGCGCTGAACATGCTAGCCTTAGCCCAAGGGGCCAATATTTTAAGGGTACATGATGTAAAAGAGGCTGTAGAAACAGCCAAATTGTTTAATTTAACGTATGGAATTAAAGAGGCGTAAAAAGGAATACTAGGGTTAAGTGATTTTTTTATTTAGTATAGGATTTTTAGAGGTCAGCTGGGTGGATATCATTGATATCTTGCTGGTAAGCATATTGCTATACCAGGTATACAAGCTGATGAAAGGCAGCGTCGCGGTCAAGATCTTCCTTGGCGTACTGTCGCTCTACCTATTCTACCTCATTATCCGGGCGGCCCAGATGGAACTACTCGGCCTTATCCTAGGTCAATTTATGGGGGTCGGGGTACTGGCGGCCATCATTCTTTTCCAACCTGAAATACGGAAATTCTTACTGCTGATAGGAAAAACGACGGATTTCAATAAAGACAGCTTCCTCAAAAACCTGCTGGTGTGGAAAAAAAAGGACGAAAAGGAAGTGTTCAATATCACTCCTGTGATAGAAGCCGTAAAAACACTTGGCGGCACCAATACCGGGGCTCTCATCGTTTTCTCCAGGGATTCTGAATTAAAATTTTACGCAGAATCCGGCGACCTGATCGATGCCTATCTTTCCAAACGGCTGCTGATGGCCATCTTTAATAAAAGCAGTCCCCTGCATGACGGAGCGGTGATCGTGTACCGGGGGAAGATCAAAGCCGCACGCTGCGTACTACCCGTCTCTGAAACTGAAGACCTTTCCGCACAGTTTGGCCTGCGACACCGGGCAGCGCTAGGCATGTCCGAACTCACCGATACTATGGTTCTCGTCGTTTCAGAAGAAACCGGGCAATTCTCCATTGCCCGTAATGGAAAACTATCGCATAACCTCTCGCCGCTGGAGCTGCGAAAAATGATCAACGATTACCTGGCAGACATACGCCGAAATCTTCGTGAAGTAGAAGAAGGCACAGAAGAAGCCAGCACATCAGCCACGATCGGCAGCGAAGTTAAAGCCGGGGCTTAAGTAGGATTTTAGCAGGGCACCATTGAAAATTCAAATGGCGTGTGGAGGGGAGACCTCCAGGAACAGCGTGGCACATTTGAGGCCTGTGGGTAAGCAGGCCATAGGGGTTGGATAGCGCGTTTCGAAGGGAAAATGGGCTTTGTTGCTGGCGTCCTTTTCTTTTGTTTCGTTTTCTTTCCCCGAAGGGATGCCTATGGCATGGGCGCGCAAAAGAAAATGAAAAATGGACTTAGAACCACAAAATCCCGCGTATACTGCTCATTTCAAGGTTTGCATTCCCCGAGACATCTTAAAAATAATGCTTAATTTGCCAAAATTAAACGTTCTCCAGTCAAATTTAATTTTCAAAGACACCCCGGTCACCAGCATTCAACCCATCACGATTTCAAAACACCCAGGTCATGCCCTACCTCGGTAAACGCTTGGATCGCCTTGTCTAAATGACGTTGTTCATGTCCTGCTGAGATTTGCACTCTTATCCGGGCCTGGCCTTTAGAAACTACCGGGTAAAAAAACCCGATCACATATATCCCTTTTTCCAGTAATTTATCTGCAAATTTTTGCGATAAAGGCGCGTCATAGAGCATGATCGGGACGATAGGATGCTCTCCCGGCTTAATATCGAACCCAGCCTTGGCCATTTCAGCACGAAAATATTGTGTATTATGTTCGAGTTTGTCCCTTAACTCGGTGGTTTCGCTCAGCATATCAATTACCGCTATGGAAGCCCCGGTGATAGAGGGGGCCAACGTATTGGAAAAAAGATACGGCCGGGATCGTTGCCGGAGCAATTCAATGATCTCCTTTTTTCCCGAGGTGAATCCGCCGGATGCTCCGCCTAAGGCTTTGCCCAGCGTGCCGGTGATAATATCCACACGGTCCATAACCCCCCGGTACTCGTGGACCCCGCGGCCGGTCTCCCCCATAAAGCCGGTAGAATGACATTCATCGGTCATGACCAGGGCATCGTATTTGTCTGCCAAGTCGCAGATCGTATCCAATTGTGCAATGGTCCCGTCCATGGAAAATACCCCATCCGTAACGATGATCTTTTGCTTAGCGCCCGCAGCTTGTGCGTCTTGGAGTTGCTTCTCCAGGTCTTCCATGTCGTTATGCAAGTAACGGTAGCGCATGGCCTTGCACAACCTCACACCGTCAATGATCGAAGCATGGTTGAGGGCGTCAGATATAATGGCATCTTCAGGGCCAAACAAGGGCTCAAATACACCTCCGTTGGCATCGAATGCCGCCGCGTAAAGAATAGTATCTTCCATACCTAAAAAGCTCGATATCTTTTGCTCCAGCTCTTTATGGATATCCTGTGTACCACAAATGAACCGCACGGAAGACATGCCAAACCCATGGGTATCGATCGCTCTTTTGGCAGCTTCGATCACCTGTGGATGTGAAGAAAGACCCAAATAATTGTTTGCACAGAAATTGATCACTTCCTTATCATCAGCCGTTTTGATGTCGGCGCCCTGCGGGGTGGTTATGACCCTTTCTGTTTTAAAAAGTCCGGCCTCCCGGATAGAAGAAAGTTCTGTCTCTAGCTTAGGCTTGAGTGTGGTATACATACTTAGTCTGTTTTTGGTCTTTTAATAATAGGTTTGACCGGAACTATTTTAGGTTTAGTCCCTGGTCCGGGTTCAACCGGGTTGATCTTAGGCTTAACTTTCAGTTTGGGTTTAGCTGTATCCACCTTAGGTTTAACTTGCTCACCGGGTTCAGTTGGGTCTATTTTAGGTTTAACTTGTAGCTTGGGTTTAACGGGATTCATTTTAGGCTTAGCCTGCAACTTAGGTTTAGCCGGGTTTATATTAGGTTTAGCCTGCAAGTTGGGTTTAGCTGTTTTCACCGCTGGCCTTGCTGGTTTTTTCGCTACTACAGCCGTGTCGACCTCCTCTTGCAAAAGATATTTCTTACGAATGGGGTTGATCAAGTAAAGCTTCTGGGCAACAAAGCTTTTCGGATGCATCTGCTCGAAAAGGGCTTTCCATTCCGACCATAGTGCAGGCTCGTTTTTTTGAAAAGCTTCAGAATCAATTTTTTTGCTGGCCAAAAACGCATCCCACTCCATGCGGCAAATATAGGAGGTAAGAAGAAATTATGATGGGAATGCACCATTTTGTTTCATGCTGACCTAGGCCCGGTAACCATTTATCACTTTGATCTTACCCAGGGTAATTTTCGCGAGTAAGCTTGGTGAATCTTAGTGCATTTGCGTTTGGTGGCCAGGAAAGATTCGCCACCAAGGCACCAAAGCGCAAAGAATCACAAAGGGATCTTCTTTAGTATTTAACCTAGCCTTTTTTAGAGTGAACTCCTATTGCTAGGTACGAGACAAACGACCGGGTTAAGAATATTTCAATCGATTTCGACCTAGTTTAGAAAAATGGAAATCCCTAATTTCGCGGTCAAATAGCACAATGGTTTTTTTATGAGCAAAGTTTTGGTGATCGGCGCGTTTGGACAGCTGGGTTCTGAACTTACAACGGCGTTAAGAAATATTCATGGCGGTGAAAATGTCGTGGCAGCAGACATTCGCGATCCGCAAGGCGATCTTTCAGACGGGCCCTTCGAAAAGCTGGACGTACTCAACGAGAAAGATCTGGGCCGTGTTGTAGACCGCCATGGGATCCAACAGATCTACCACCTCGCTGCTATCCTTTCCGCCAAGGGAGAGTCAAATCCCAAATTTGCTTGGCAGTTGAATATGGATAGTCTCATCAATGTATTGGAGCTTGCCAAGGAAAAGAGACTTGAAAAGATCTACTGGCCGAGTTCCATTGCTGCTTTCGGCCCGAACACTCCCAAGGAGAATACCCCGCAAAATACGGTGATGGACCCCAACACCATCTATGGGATCAGCAAACTGGCAGGAGAGCGGTGGTGTGAATACTATTTCGAAAAATACGGGGTGGACGTCCGAAGCCTTCGCTACCCCGGGCTCATTGGGTACAAGGCCAAACCGGGAGGTGGCACAACGGATTACGCGGTAGACATCTTTTATAAGGCCATAGAAACCGGCCGGTATGAATGCTTTTTACGGCCGGATACGTACTTACCCATGATGTATATGGACGATGCGATCAAGGCCACCATCGACTTGGTAGAAGCCGATCCTGGCCGGGTAAAGGTTAGGTCCAGCTACAATGTCAGTGCACTTTCTTTTTCACCTGCCGAGATAGTGGATGAAATCAAAAAACATCTTCCTGCTTTTTCTGCCACGTATGCTCCTGATTTCCGCCAAGAGATCGCTGACAGCTGGCCTAACTCCGTCGACGACCGAGCCGCACGGGAAGATTGGGGCTGGCGTCACGATTATGACCTGGCCAAAATGACCGACACCATTTTAGCCGGATTGGGAGAATTATTGAATGCTTGATCCCGTGGGCGGTTGAACCCCCACTCTCCTTGGTGCACCAACAATTCACTTCCTTAGCAATGGTATTTTCAGCATACACGCCCTTCATATCGATGATTTTCATACGTATTGGGCCTGGGGCGGAAGTTTAAGATTTTTCTCCTGGCGGTATCCCCGGGAGTAAGATAAGGCTGCCGTCCAAGGCATTAGCTTTTTGCCATTGTTGAATCTCTTGTATATTTGAGTGAATTAACTATTTATGATTATGGCCCAATATACCCATTTGAAAACCGAACTGGATGAGGGTGTCCTCACCATTACCATATCCCGTCCCGAAAGCTTAAATGCCTTGAATGCGGAGACACTGGCTGAAATACGATCGGTAATGGACGAGGTATACAATAGCAAAGATATTAAAGGTGCCATTTTCATAGGGGAAGGTGCAAAGGCGTTCGTGGCCGGGGCAGATATCAAAGAGATCGCGGAGTTAAATGAACTAAACGCCCGGAAGTTTGCAGAAAACGGGCAGGAGATCTTCTCGCTGATCGAGGAATGTGAGAAACCGATCATAGCGGCTGTAAATGGTTTTGCGTTAGGCGGAGGGTGCGAATTGGCTATGGCGTGCCATGTACGAATAGCAATGGTAAATGCAAAATTTGGCCAACCGGAAGTAAACTTAGGAATTATCCCGGGTTATGGAGGTACACAGCGTCTCACACAACTTGTAGGCAAAGGAAAGGCCTTGGAATTAATGATGACGGGGGATATGATAACAGCAGAAGAAGCTCTTAAATTAGGGTTGGTCAACCATGTCGTGGTAAGCCGTGAAGAGCTCATGGATCTTTCCCTCAAGATCATGAATAAGATCTTATCCAAAGCGCCATTAGCCATAGGTATGGTAGTAAACTGTGTTAATGCTTTTTTCTCGGCGGAAGAAAACGGGTACCAAACCGAGGCCAATAGCTTTTCACACTGCACTAAGACACACGATTTTAAAGAAGGCACCTCTGCATTTATAGCCAAGCGTAAACCGGAATTCAAAGGAGAATAATTTGGGTCAGCTTAAAAAGTTAGCTGGACATACTGCTCTCTACGGCGCCAGCAGCATCGTGGGCAGGATGTTGAATTATCTGCTTGTTCCTTATTATACGACCGTTTTTGCTACCGAGGAGTATGGAGTAGTGACCGAACTGTACGGGTACGCCGCTTTTTTTAACGTGATCTATACTTACGGCCTGGAAACCGCCTACTTTCGTTTCGCCACTGCCGGTAAAGAAAACGAAGGAAATGTTTATAATTCGGCCGTCACTTCTATCATAATCACCAGCCTGGTACTGTCCTCTCTTTTAGTTCTGCTAGCCACACCGATCACCCGGCTGCTGGATTACCACGGCATGGAACATTTCGTTCATTGGCTTGCTGCTATTTTCGCCATTGATGCCGTGGTAGCCATACCTTTTGCCAAGCTAAGGTTAGAAAATAAAGCGAAACAATTCGCCATGGCCAGGTTAGTAAATATATCGGCCAACATTGGGCTCAACCTGTTCTTCATCACCTTTTGCGGAGCCGTTTACAAGGAAGAATGGCTGCCATTTTTAAAGCCTTACGTAGAATTGATCTATAACCCGTCGTTTGGCGTGGAGTATGTCTTTCTTTCTAACCTTATTGCCAATGCACTGCTTATAATCCTACTTTGGAAACCTCTTTCTAAAGTAAGGATCAAGGTAGACTGGCATCTGCTAAAACCAATGTTAACCTACGGCTACCCGATCCTTTTTACCGGGCTTGCCTATGCCACCAATGAAATGCTGTCCCGCATCGCATTAAAGTACTGGATACCGGAAGAGCTTTATCCCGGTTATGACAACCTTCAAATTGTGGGTGTTTTTGGCGCAGTGTATAAGCTATCTATTTTTATGACCTTGGCCGTACAGGCCTTTCGCTATGCTGCCGAACCTTTCTTTTTCTCACAGGCTGCCAATAAAAACTCACCGGAGCTATTTAGCAAGATCATGCACTGGTTCATCGTTTTCGGATGCTTTGCCTTGCTCTCGGTCAGTATCAATTTGGACATACTGCAGTATTTATTAGGCAGGCCTGATTACCGGTGGGGGGTAAATGTAGTGCCTATCTTACTTTTGGCCAACCTGCTATTCGGTATTTATTACAACCTGAGCGTTTGGTACAAACTCACCGACAGGACTTACTATGGCACTTGGATCACCATAGCCGGGGCACTCATCACCATTATTTTGAACTATCTTTTCATTCCTCTTTATGGCTTCTACGGGAGTGCAGTAGTCACCCTCATTGCCTACGGGGTAATGACAATGATCAGCTACTTTTTGGGCCGGAAATACTATCCCATACCCTACGCTACCGTAAAGGGCATGACATACATCCTAGCCACCTGTATCATCACTTACTTGGTCATGCTAATTGACTTCGAAACCCAAGTACTGGCCACCGCCTTTCATATCGGGATCATGCTAGCTTTTGGTTTTGTGGTGTTCCAATTGGAAAAAGACAATTTGCCCACCAAAACCGTTTGAATTTTTATTAGTTTTGCAGGTCTATTTTTTGAGATTAAACACGTCACACTAGATGAACATTATTATACCGATGGCCGGGAGGGGTACCCGGTTAAGGCCTCACACATTAACTGTACCCAAGCCACTCATACCCATAGCAGGAAAACCCATCGTACAGCGGCTTGTAGAAGACATTGCTAAAGTATACGAAGGTAAAATAGATAAGGTTGGTTTTGTCATTGACAGGGATTTTGGACAGCAGGTGGAGGACAATTTACAGGCAATCGCCAACAAGGTAGGCGCCGAAGCTTACATGTATTATCAAGACGAAAAGTTAGGCACAGGTCACGCCATATTATGCGCACAGCAAATGTTAGAGGGCAACGTGATCGTCGCCTTCGCGGATACGCTGTTCAAAGCTGAGTTTACCCTGGACGTAGCGCAGGACGGAATCATATGGGTACAGCAAGTAGATGACCCACAGGCTTTTGGGGTAGTCAAAGTAGATGATGAAAATGTGATCACCGACTTTGTAGAAAAACCAAAAGAATACATATCCGACCTTGCGATCATCGGGATCTATTATTTTAGGGAAGGCACACAACTCCGATCAGAATTACAATATTTGATAGACCATGACCTCAAAGAAAATGGTGAATACCAGCTGACCAATGCATTAGAGGCCATGAAAGAAAAAGGCACACGATTTGTACCCGGCCAGGTGTCAGAATGGCTTGATTGTGGCAACAAAAATGCGGCAGTTTACACGAATAAACGCTATCTCGAATTCCTCTCCGGGGAAGAACTCGTATCAGCGAGTGTTAAACAGAAAAATACCGTGATCATTCCTCCTGTGTACATGGGAGAGGGTGTCGTGGTCGAAAATAGTGTTATTGGACCGCATGTTTCCATTGGTAAAAACACCAAGGTAAAAAACAGCATTATTCAAAATACCATAGTGCAGACACATTCCACTCTCAATAATGTGAATATCAAAAACTCTATGATAGGTAATTTTGTTAACTTCGAAGGTAAACAGGATGATTTTAGTATCGGGGACTATAACGTTTTGGCCTAAAATCCCGTTTCTTTTTAAATGCGCGTGATCAAAATACATACTTTTCTTCTACTGCTGGCTATTTTTTGCAGTGTCGGTCATAACATATATGGCCAGAAGATAAAAGGGAAAAAGGGTAAAACTACAGAGGCCAGCCTGAGGGAGGCTGAGTTTTATTTTACCGAGGGGGAGAAGTACTATATTCTTGAAGATTACGCCAAAGCGCTGGTACTATTCCAAAAGTCATTGGAGATCAACGGGGAAAACGCTACAGTACACTACAAAATAGCGCAGATCCTCTCCAAAGGAAACGAACTGCAGAAGGCCTTGGAAAGTGTGAAAGAAGCTATCCGGCTGGACGCTGATAATAAATACTTTTATGTGTTAGCGGCGGAGATCTATTCCCAGCTCGGGGATTTCGAAAATGCTTCTGCCACCTACGAAGGTATGATTGGCAGGCTCGACAATACTGAACAGTACCTTTTTGAGCTAGCCGCCCTTTACCTTTACCAGGGCCGCTATGATGACGCCCTCGGTAGTTATGATAAAATAGAGAAGGCGTACGGTCTCAGTGAAGAAGTTATATTTCAAAAGCAAAAGATCCACTTACAAAACAATAACTTGGAACAGGCCTTGGCCGAAGGACAAAAGCTAGTCGATGCTTTTCCCGGGGAGGAATCATATGTGCTTAAACAGGTAGAGATCCTGCTGTCCAATGATAAACTGGACGAAGCTAAAGAAATATTGGAGAAACATATCACTTCTTATCCACAGGGAGCACAAGCCCGGTTGATGATGGCTGGGTTAAAAAGAAAAGAAGGTGACCTGGAAGGAGCACGCAAAGACTTGATGGTGGCCTTTCAAAGTAGCGAGCTTAGCGCACAAAATAAGATCCAATTGCTAGCCGAATACCGGATGCAGTTGAAAAAGGAAGAATTGGAGGGGTTTGGCATAGAACTGGCCAAAGTGGTCGTCCAGGTCCACCCGGATGTGGCAGACGCACACGCTATTTACGGGGATATATTACAAACCCTTGGAAAAACGGAACCTGCTAAAAATCAATATAAGCATGCCTTGGAGCTGGATAATTCTAACTTCAACATTTGGCAAAACATATTACAGCTTTATTTGGAGTTGAATAAGTTAGATAGTGTGATTATCGTATCAGAAGAAGCCTTGGAATTGTTCCCCAACCAAGGTTCGCTTTATTACTATAACGGTGCTGCCAACTTGCAACAACGGAATTACGAAGAGGCCGTACCGATGCTGGAGCAAGGCAAAAAGCTATCTTCATCTAACCTTGGGCTAGTCAGTGTTTTTAACGGGATGCTCGGCGACGCTTACAACGGTCTAAAAAATTATGCAAAATCGGATGTAGCTTATGAGGCTGCTTTAGATTTTGATCCCGACAATTATATTGTATTGAACAATTACAGTTATTACCTTGCCTTACGGCGGGAGAAACTTGAAAAGGCAGAAAAAATGTCGGCTAAGGTGGTTAAGAACAATCCTACTAACGCTACCTACATAGATACTTACGCATGGGTGCTTTACATGAGGGAAAAATATAAGGAAGCCAAAAAAGTAATGGAAAAGGCGTTTAAAGAAGATCCTGATAATGTTACTGCCATCCATTACGAGCATTATGGCGATATTCTTTTCAAACTAGGGGACATAGATGCGGCTGTGAAAAACTGGCGGATCGCTAAAGGGCTTAATCCTAATGCCGAACTTATAGATCAAAAAATTGCCGATCGAAAACTATATGAACAATAGCCGCATCTTGCTAGCAATACTCTTGCTGGCATCTTTTACATCCTGTAGCAAAAAACTTTCTGGTATCAGTTGGATTGGCGATCGAAGCAAACTAGACGTACAGCAGGTCAATTTTGAGTATTTTTCGGGTAAGGCGAAAATATATTACAAAGATCATGAGTTAGATATAAAGGCAAAGGCAAACGTACGGATGAGAAAAGATAGCGTGATTTGGATCGCCTTTTCTGCCGTAGGGATACAAGGAGCGCGCTGTTTGATCAACCGCGACTCGATTACCATTGTGAATATGTTCAAAAAAGAGTATTATGTATTTGACTATGACTCGTTGAGCAAGCAATTTAACTTTGATGTGAACTTTGAGTCTATACAATCGGCCGCGGTGGGTAACCTGATCAAGACCAATAGCAACGGCGATCACGTGGAAAAGACAGGGGACTTTTTTATTTTACAACAAAATTCAGGTTCCGTGTCCATCAATAACTATGTAAACCCGAAAACGATGAAGTTAGAGAGAGTGGAAATGTTGGAAGATAGATCCAAAAATTCGGCCACCATAAGCTATTATGACTTCCAGTTATTGGAAGAGCATGTTTTCCCGTTTTCCGCCATCATTTCCTTGTTTTACAAAGCCGATAATAAGACTCTAAACACGCAAATTGAATTTGAATACAATAGGGCTGAAATTGAAGATAAGGAGCTGAAATTCCCTTTTAATATACCGAAGAAGTATGTTCGGAAATAAAAGTATATCAAGCATAATAATCCTTTCCATACTACTTTTACCCTGCATTCTCCACGCCCAAAAAACCAAAAACCAACTACAAAAAGAAAAACAGGAGAATCTGCAAAAGATAGAAGAAGCAGAAAAGATCTTGGCCCAGACCCAGGGCAAAAAAAATAATACATTAGGCCAGTTAAGCGCCCTGAACCAGAGAATTAAGACCCAAGAAGCCTTAGTAGGATCCATTAGGAAAGAAATTGGGCTGCTGAACGAAGAAATTGGGGAAAATAATAATATCATTGCCGCCTTAGAGGAGGACCTGGACCAGCTCAAAGAAGAGTATGCCGCCATGGTATATGCTACACATAAGGCCAATAGGGGGTTTAACCGGCTTACATTCCTGTTTTCAGCCGCTTCCTTCAACCAGTTCCTAATGCGCTTAAAGTATATGGAGCAATACGGCGAAACGCGCAAAAAACAAGGCGAGCAAATCGGGAAGGTACAAGATGCACTTTCGGGGCAAATAACGATCATACAGAGCCGTATGTCTGAAAAAAGCATCTTACTCGCAGAGCAGTTAAAAGAAGGGAAAAGCCTGGCTAAGCTCAGGAGTTCCAAAACACGCCTGGTGGCAAGTCTTCAAAAAGAGGAAAGCAAACTCGCCAAGGACCTTAAAGAGCGTAGAAAAGCCGTAGCCAAGTTAGAAAAGTACATCAATGACATTATCCGGGAAGAGATGGCAAAAGCAAGGCTTGCAGAAAAAAGTGCCGAAGCCAGCCTCAAGCTTTCCACTAATTTTGCAGAAAATAAATCAAAACTGCCGTGGCCGGTAAAAGGCTTTGTAGCCCAAAAATTCGGACGGCAGAACCACCCTATATTAAAAAGGATTGTACTTGAAAGTACCGGTATCCAGATACAAACAAGCCAGGGAGAGCGGGTCAAATCCATTTTTGAAGGAGAAGTAAGTATGATCGCTTTTGTAAAATACCTGGGCAATACGCTTTTGATCAGCCACGGCGATTATTTTACGGTTTACGCGGGGCTCAAAGAAGTATTTGTAAAAAAAGGACAGAAAATAAGTACCGGCCAGGAGCTGGGAACCGTACTCACCAATAAAGAGGGAGTATCAGAGCTTAAGTTCGAGATCAGGAAAAACGACAAACCCCTAGATCCACAACTCTGGCTATCAAGGAATTAAGCCAGGTCATCACTAAAAATTCAAATAACGTATAGAGGGGAGACCTCTAGGATAGTGCGGCACATTTGAGGCCCGTGGGTAAGCGGCCTATAGCGGGTTTTGAGGGGAAAATGGGCTTGGTTCCTGGCGCCCTTTTCTTTTGTTTCGTTTTCTTTCCCCGAAGGGATGCCTATGGCATGGGC
>JANQLQ010000134.1 GCA_028280565.1 Fulvivirga sp. | reverse complement strand
ACTGCTGCAAACCCGAATGAAGTTGAGGTCATAGGCTACATCGGTTCAGCAACAGCAGTGGAAATTCCCGGAACAGTCGATGATAAGGGTGAAACCTATGCGGTGACCAGTATTGGCAATTTTGCTTTTGAACAGCATGGATTGACCAGCGTGACCCTACCCAACAGTGTCACCAGTATTGGATCCTGGGCTTTTGCGGGCAACCAATTGACCGGGGTGACTATACCCAACAGTGTCACCAGTATTGAGTGGGGCGCTTTTCTGAATAACCAACTGACCACTGTGACCCTACCCGACAGTGTCACTAGTATTGGGGGTAGTGCTTTTAGGCACAATCAATTGACCGGGGTGACCCTACCCAACAGTGTCACCAGTATTGGGGATTGGGCTTTTGCATATAACCCGGACCTTGCCACTGTGGTGACAAAGGCTACCGTTCCCCCATCGCTCCATGCAAGTGCCTTTCAAGATCCAGGCCGTAACCAAATAGATGTAAACGTTCCCAAGGGTAAGAGACAAGCTTATTTAGATAACGGGTGGACGGGCTTCAACTCCATCATGGAAGCTGCCGGGATCGGGGATACGTTCAGTGCCGGTCATATCACCTACAAAGTTACTTCCTTAGCTCCTCTTAAAGTGGAGGCAATAGACTATAACACCGCGGGAGGTCCCAGTGTGACCATACCCCCAACGGTGGATGATGGCCCAAACACCTACACGGTGACCAGTATTGGGTATGATGCTTTTCGGCGTAACCAATTGACCAGTGTAACCCTACCCAACAGTGTCACCAGTATTGGGGATGGTGCTTTTTCGGTCAACCAATTGACCACTGTGACCCTACCCAGCAGTGTCACCAGTATTGGGTGGGAGGCTTTTAGAAATAACCCGGACCTTACCACGGTGGTGACAATGGCCACCGCTCCCCCATCGCTCCCTGCAGATGCCTTTCAAAATGCAGACCGTAACCAAATAGACTTGGTAGTGCCCATGGCCAAGGAACAAGTTTATTTAGCGAATGGGTGGACGGGCTTCAGGTCCATCACCTTTGGCATCTTTACCGATAATGACATCAAATACGGAATTACTGCTGTAAACCCCAATGAAGTAAAGGTCATAGGCTACATCGGTTCAGTAACAGGAGTGGAAATTCCCGAAACAGTCGATGATAAGGGTGAAACCTATGCGGTGACCAGTATTGGATTTGCTGCTTTTAACAATAACGAACTGGCCAGTGTGAACATACCGGGCAGTGTGACCAGTATTGGGGATTGGGCTTTTAGAGATAACCCGGACCTTACCACGGTGGTGACAAAGGCCACCGTTCCCCCATCGCTCCCTGCAGATGCCTTTCAAAATCCAGACCGTAACCAAATAGACCTGGTGGTGCCCAAGGGTGCCTTGGATGTTTATAACGATCAAACCAACGGCTGGACGGGTTTCAGGTCCATCACGGAAGTAGCAGGGGTCGGGAACACGTTCAGTGCCGATCATATAACCTACCGGGTTACTTCCTTAGCTCCTCTTAAAGTGGAGGCAATAGACTATAACACTGCGGGCGGTCCCAGTGTGAACATACCCCCAACGGTGGATAATGGCCCAAACACCTACGCAGTGACCGCTATTAGGCGGTGGGCTTTTTCCTCCAACGAATTGACCAGTGTCACCATAGGGGACAGTGTCACCAGTATTGGGGATTTTGCTTTTTGGAACAACCAATTGACCGAGGTGACCATACCCAACAGTGTCACCAGTATTGGGGATCGGGCTTTTAGGAACAATCAATTGACCAGTGTCACCATAGGGAACAGTGTCACCAGGATTGGGGGGAGTGCTTTTGCATTCAACCAATTGACCGAGGTGACCATACCCAACAGTGTCACCAGTATTGGGGAGCGGGCTTTTCGGTACAACCAATTGACCGAGGTGACCATAGGGAACAGTGTCACCAGTATTGGGTATTCTGCTTTTTCGATCAACCAATTGACCAGTGTCACCATAGGAAACAGTGTCACCAGTATTGGGAGTCGTGCTTTTTCCTCCAACGAATTGACCGAGGTGACCATACCCAACAGTGTCACCAGTATTGGGAATAGTGCTTTTGCTGCCAACGATTTGACCAGTGTCACCATAGGGGACAGTGTCACCAGTATTGGGGATGGGGCTTTTTCGATCAACCAATTGACCGAGGTGACCATACCCAACAGTGTCACCAGTATTGGGGATCGGGCTTTTGGGAGTAACCCGGACCTTACCACAGTGGTGACAAAGGCTACTGTTCCCCCATCGCTCCATGCAGATGCCTTTCTAAATGCATACCGTAACCAGATAGACTTGATAGTACCTGCAGGTACTAAAGACGAGTACCTGGCTGAGGGGTGGACAGGCTTTAAGTCCATTACAGAAGCAGCGATGGCCGCACAGGGTGCTGTAGCACAGCGTTCCGGCGCTAAAGCATCCACCGTAAAAGAAGCAGAAGCACCTGGCCATAGTAATCAAGGTAATGAGTTCAACGATTTTACCCTCTACCCCAACCCGGCCAGGGATAAGGTCCATATTGATATTGATCCACGCCCGGGGCAGGAATTAAAACAGGTAAATATCTATACCATGACCGGGACCCATTTGTACTCGGAAAACGGACCGGAAATAAACACGGCCCGTCTACCCAGCGGGACGTACCTGTTTGAGATCGTGACCAAAACAGGGGACAGATCCATGAGGAGGGTGATCATACAGTAATATAAGCCCTCACCGGCACAACCCCGTCCCCAATAGCTTTCGGGACGGGGTTGTGCCTAAAATTTAGCCGTTCATATTTGCTATTCAAAACGCTGTTTGGCACAGCATACTACCAATACTTCATCCCTGCCGCTCTACCTGGTCTTAGGTTTAGCGAAGCGATCCTAAGACCCCAAAAACCAAGAGCGTCCCGCTCGACCTGGCTTAATGCCATAGGCATGCCCAAGGCATAACGTGAGCTATCAATCAATAGCTTATACACTCAATAGGAATACCCCCACGCCAAACGAAGCAATAAACTCCAATTTCCAACTTCCACTCTACATCCCCTAAAATGGCGCAAGCTTGCAACTTGTGCCTTTTTAATGATCCCCAGGGTTTTCAACCCGGCCTCCTTTTGCCAAGACTACCATTATTCGATAAACGCTATAGCATGTAAACCTTTCCTCCCGGCGTAATCCCTGGCACTGCTACACGCTACATGGCATGGAAATGAAAACCCGTTGACCATTCATCCCCCCAGGTCAAGCCATATCCACTGGTACCTTCTAATTAAGTACCTGGATTCCATGCACAAAGCAACCAGGCTGTTTTCGCATAGATATTAACGGTTTTCGCACAGTCCATTCACCCTCTTCCCTGCCATCTTTGATATTATATAGAATATTATGATTGCTTAATTCTTTCAACCCCTTAAATGGCAGCACGAAGGCGGTTGAAAAGTTAGGGGGTTGTTGAGACAGGGATCATTGAAAAGACTGTTCCCATGCGGTGATCCGGGAAAGACAAAAACCGAAGCGATCATCATGAGAAACTTAATCGTTAACCGTGCTCCTGGTATTTATTTAAAAAGACTAAAGATCATGAAAAAACAATTACAATTAATAACAATTGTCGTCCTTTTGGCGAGCCTTACTGGCTATGGCCAAAATGCAGGAGACTCATTTATCGTTGATGACATCACATACGAAATTACTGAACCTTCCTCTGACCCTACTAAGCCACATACTTCTACAGGCAAAGTAAAGGTCGTAGACTATGGAGGTACCGCAATAGAGGTGACTATCCCCACAAAGGTGAACGACCAGGGTATCGATTACAGGGTCACCGCTATTGGTAATGAAGCTTTTAGCGGTCAGGGTAAAGCTGATGAGGACAAGCTGACCCGTGTTGATATGCCCCACACGGTGAGGAGTATCGGAGAAAGTGCTTTTAGTGATAACAAATTGATCGAGGTGGTCATACCCCGTAGTGTCAACAGTATTGGGGCTTCTGCTTTTCAAGATAACCCGGACCTGCAGACCGTGATTATAAGGCCTGACGGTGCTGACGGTGCCTCATTCCTGAATGCCCCAAACCTGTCTCAAACAAATCCCTTTAGTAATCCCGCACGTGGTGATTTAGATCTTTTAGTGCCCACATTCATGGAGGATCATTATTCAGATCGCGGCTGGACGAACTTCAAATCCACCAACCCTGCCACCTTTACCGGTGATGGTGATGGCATCACATACGCCATTACCTCTATCGCTCAACGCAAAGTTGAGATCGCAGGCTATGATGCCAGTGCCGCCAGTTCCGCAACAGAGGTGACCATACTCCAAAAGGTCAACCGCGACGGCACCGAGTACAAGGTGACCGCTATTGGCTATCAAGCCTTTTATAATAAACAATTGCCCCAGGTTACTTTCAGCAACACGCCAACAACGCCTAGCAACGTCACCAGTATCGGGGAAGATGCTTTTTGGAAAAACGGATTGACCAGTGTTGTCATTCCGGAAAGTGTAACCAGTCTCGGACAACGGGCTTTTGGAACAAACCAATTGACCGAGGTGACCCTACCGAATGGTATCACCACTATCTCGCAGTGGGCCTTTGCGTCCAACAAATTCACAGAGGTGACCATACCGGCCCATGTGGATAGTATAGAGTTCCAGGCCTTTTACGGCAACCCCCTTGGCGTGGTGACGGTGGAGCGTGACATTCCACCGGTGCTCCATGCAGATGCCTTTCACACTCCAGGTCGCAAACTAATAGACCTGGTAGTGCCAATAGGCAGGATACAAGCGTATAAAGATAATGGGTGGGACGAGTTCAGATCCATCACCTTTGGCATCTTTACCAACAATGACATCAAATACAGAATTAGCTCAGCCGATGAAGTTGAGATCATCGACTACGTCGGTACTGCAAAAGAGGTGACCATCCCCACAACGGTTACCGACCAAGGCACCGAGTACAAGGTGACCGCTATTGGCTATAGGGCTTTTTGGAAAGAAGCGAACGAGAAGGAGGATGGATTGACCAGGTTGACCTTCGCTGACCCGAGCAATGTGGCCAGGATCGAGCAGTATGCTTTTATGAATAACCAATTGACCGAGGTAACCATACCCAGCAGTCTGACCAGTACTGGACCAGATGTTTTCCAAAACAACGAATTGACCCAGGTGAATTTCAGCACGCCAAACAGGCTCACCTATATCAATGAGGGTGTTTTCAAAGAAAATAAATTAACCAGTGTGACCATACCTGAGCCTGTGGACAGTATCGGGAACAGTGCTTTTTCAGTCAACCTCCAATTAACACAGGTGACCCTACCGGGCAGTGTGACCAGTATTGATATTTGGGCTTTTGGTAGCATGCCAATTGGGGGTACAGTGCGTTTAGAAGGGACCGAGCCCCCATCCATTGAAGAAAACACCTTTAACCGTTCCAGGATAGATGTGGACGTCCCCATAGGCAATAGACAAGTTTATTTAGATCGTGGGTGGACAGGCTTCAGATCCATGGGCATCTTTACCGATAAGGACATCAAATACGGGATTACTGCTGTAACCACCAATGAAGTAAAGGTCCTGGACTACACCGGTTCAGCAGCAGGAGTGGACATTCCCGGAACGGTCGATGATAATAGTGAAACCTATACGGTGACCAGCATTGGACAACACGCTTTTAAGGACAACCAATTGACCGAGGTGACCCTACCCGTGGGTGTGACCCGTATTGACAGTGTTGCTTTTATAGACAACCCGAACCTTGCCATAGTGATGTTGAAGGCTGACGCGCCACCAACGCTCCATGCAGATGCCTTTCAAAACCCAGGCCGCGACCAAATAAATGTGATCGTTCCCAGGGGTACTGCCGGTAGTATCAAAACTGCTTATGAAGCTGCTGAATGGACAGGTTTTGCCTCCCTCGAGGAAGGGATTGCGCTTTCAATAGAAGGTGCATCAGAAGTAGAAAGTTTAAGCCCCTTTGATATGACCTTTAATTTTACCAGGGAGGTGACAGGTTTTACCATAAATGACATTGATGTGGACCACGCTACGCTTAGTGATTTTACAGGGGGCGGTTCCAGCTATACCGTTAAAGTGACACCAACGACTTGCGATGGTGTCATCGAGATCACTGTCCCCGAAAATGTAGCGGAATATACGCCTGATTTTCGCAGTTTGGCAGCAAGCGCTACGGTAACGGTCAACGCTAGCCCATCTGCGCCAGCGGTAAGTAGTCCATCGGTGGAATACTGTGTGGGCGAGACGGCCACTGTATTGACCGCAACCGGGGATAACCTGCTATGGTACACCACGGCAACAGGAGGAACGGGGGAGGCTACTGCGCCTACACCGGTTACAACAAACGCGGGAAGCACCACCCATTACGTCAGTCAAACCACCAACAGTTGTGAGAGTGACCGCGCAGAGATCGTGGTGACCGTGGAGGCTTGTCCTGCTCAAGTAGATGTGTTTACCGTATCGAGCATCGACTATGAAATTACTTCTGTAGACCCCAATGAAGTTGAGGTCGTAGACTACATCGGTTCAGCAACAGAAGTAGAAATTCCCGGAACGGTTACCTATGAGGGCATCACCTATAAGGTGACCGCGATTGGCGCCAATGCTTTTAGCGACAACCCAGACCTTTCCACGGTGAAAGTAAAGGCCACCCCTCCCCCATCGATCCACGATGATGCATTTGCAGATCGCAGCCAAGTAGACCTGGTAGTGCCCACCGACATGAGACAAGCTTATATAGATGCGGGGTGGACAGGGTTCGCATCCATCACGGAAGAAAAAGTAGTAACCGCCATACGTAATCATGAGTTCAAGGATTTTACCCTCTACCCCAACCCGGCAAGGGATAAAGTCTATATTGACATTGATCCAGGTTCGGGGCAAAAATTAAAACAAGTAAATATCTATACGATGATCGGGGCCTATTTGTACTCGGAAAATGGCCCTGTAATAAACACGAGCCGCCTGCCCAGGGGGACGTACTTGTTTGAAATCGTGACTCAAAAAGGAGATAGATCCCTGGGAAAGATCATCATACAGTAATATCAAGAAGCTTTTGTTTAAGTAAGTACCTGCTCGGTCACATCTCATCCCGTCCCGGTCCCGCTATCGGGACGGGACCGGGAGTTTTGCGATCGAAACCCTTCTCATCCCCCTTTCCTACTCGACTTTTTGATCATTCGGCTGTTAATGTTTTTCCATGATTAGGCGGCCGGGTCCCAATCACAATCTCATGGCTTCCGGTATTTAACAAAGAGGCGTTTGGATACCGATCCTTTTCATCGTTCGTAGCCAGCTCCACTATTTTTGCTTCTTCCGCCACTTTTTCTGCTTCATCGGCTTTGATTAGGAAATAAATCGAGAAGCTAACAGAAACCAATATGACTATAGCTAAAACGAAAGCTGTCATTCGCATCCATTTTAACTGCCGATTTTGAAGGATCTCTTTGTTACGCAACTCGGCCAGGTAGGCTTTTTCAGATGTCTCCAGGAACACCATTGTACGTTCGAAAGACGGATTGTATCGCTGCGCCCAAGCAAGTGTCGGTTTATTTTCTTCCCTCCATGTAAGGGCCAATTGCAGGTCCGGCATTTGCCAAAGTTCTGCTTTCCCTTCTTGGTACCTTTCAGCTGCTCCCGAGAGATCCAGGTACATTTTTACTGCTTTAGATTCTTCATCCAACCACCCTTTGAGTCGGATCCAGGTACGCATCAAGCTCTCATGAGAGATATCTATGACCGTCTCCGGCTCAAGCTTAACACCAAACGGCGGCATCAAAAGCGACCTGCCTGGTTCCCTGAACCTTTCTGCCACTCTCCCGGCTTCATCTTCATTCACCCCTGCAATAGCAGCAATCGTGGTTAGTCTTGTTGGTCTCCGTATTCCCTGGTTTCCGGGACCTCTCCCCGTTAAGGCTTTGAACATCACTTTGCAAATTTCCTTTTCACGCTTGCTTAATGAATCAAATGCCTCATTGGCATGCATTGAAAGAGCATCTTTAAGTGTGCCAATAGCGTTGTAGTGCCTGAGATCCATAGGTTCTCCCGCTTTCCTGTTGTCTATCCAATAGGACCAGGTACGCATAAGTGCGTGCTGAAGAACAGGTAACTGGTCCGGGTTATCTCCTGTATCATTGAGTAATTGCTGGGTAAGCCTGGGTGCTATTTTTCCTCCTCCTACCGCCACAGGACCTTCTATGGCCCTTCGTTTTTGATCCCTGGTCATTTGAGGGATCAAATAGTGGGAAGCATTGATCATTCGCGTTAAACCGGGAAACTGCGTACACTCTCCAATAAAATCAGACCGCATGGTAAGCGCTACATAGACAGGCTCATCCTGTTGGTGGATCGCTTCAAGAAGGAGATTTACAAATGCCTGTGATTCATCCAAACCGGGTGTGGCAGTTAGAAGCTTTCGATCCCTAAAGAGCTCCTCAAACTGGTCCACAAGGATCAACACATTTTGAAAATCATCCGCTTTAAGTTGACGAACTACTTCTACCAAGCCAAGAGAGCTACTTCTAAGTACAGTACTTATGATCGTTTTCCGGATCAGCTTATCTTCATCGCCAAGGCTGGCGTATTCTTTGTCATTGATCAATAAGGCCTCTGCCAGGTTCTCAATTGGATTACCCCCGGGTCTCGTAACAACAATACGCCAATTGGAACCTGCCCCGGTCATGAATCCACCATACAAAGCCGGGATCAGCCCACCATACATTAGTGAAGACTTACCACTACCAGAAGCTCCATGAACAGTGACAAACTTATGATCTGAAAGTTTGACCAGAATCTCATCAGTTTGATCCCCCCTGCCGAAGAACAGGTGACTTTTTTCAATTCCAAATGGCCGTAAACCAGGGAATGGATGGGTGAGTGGGTTGATGTTAACAATACCCCGGACCCCCTGGTCCTGGTCATCAATTTCTTTTTCGTTCATTTTCCATTTTAGTTAGAAGATGTTCCAGCAGATCCGATACTTTTTTTCTATCACCACAATGCCCCATATTTCTCATGATGGAATAGCCTGGTCCCAATGATAATTTCATGGCTTCCTGGGTTTGATAAAGCGGGGTATCCACCGACACTATGGTGAGCTATTTGTTCATCGGCATAAACCATTGATTCACTTTCGGATGCCCCCAGGTCCATCATCATTACAGGATAGCTAAAGTAATAGTGGTCCGAGTCGCGGATCGTCCAGGGACCGGTTTTAAGCCGCTCTTCCGCTGTCCACTGGCTATATAGGCGAGATACGTTTGGTCATGTTCCGGGTCGCGAACGGTGAAGCCCACAAAGTTTATTGGGGTACTGTTAAACCCAATAGAAATACCCATGGATAGGTTAACATCCTGGCGGATTAGGACATGTACTGCTGGCGTGATGGCTCCTGCCACTTGCTTTACCTCACCCAACTTTTCACTGACCAGGTAACCTCCCAACCCGATTTTTATCACCGTGTCATTGTATGTGCTCATGTCGTATCTCCTGGAAGTGAAGGTGTGGGTCTATTTTAAAAAGCGTTTTCACTGGTATGGACATCAACGATCGGATCGATTCCAAAAGGCAGTATTCGCCACCAGGAGTGTTGTGGTCGTTAATGGTCCAACTACGATTGATTACTTATTTATTTATTGATCGCAGAGGCATGGGTTCCGTATTCCAAACCAACGGCGTCCAACAGGCATTCTCAGCGTCAGAGTGTTATTCGTCCATCCAAATGCGGGTAGCCGAATAGTTCGTACAATCCAGGCCTGTGCCCGTGAACATTCCATCCCTATCAATAGCATTGGAGACCCAGTTGCCCAGGTCCTGGTTGAATGACGTAGCCCCATCGAACATAAAAGACATGTCTATTACGTTACTTACATCCCAATCACTTATGTCCTGGTTGAAGGATGTAGCATAACAGAACATACTACGCATGTTTGTTACACTGCTTACATCCCAGTCACCTATGTCTTGGTTGAACGATGTAGCATAACAGAACATACTGCGCATGTTTATTACGTTGCTTACATCCCAATCACCTATATCCTGGTTGAAGGATGTAGCCTCCCAAAACATATTGCGTATGTTGCTTACTTTACTTACCTCCCAACGGCCTATATCTTGGTTGAATGAAATGGCTCCACTGAACATCGAAGACATGTTTGTTACGTTACTTACATCCCAATCACCGATGTCCTGGTTGAACGAAGTGGCCCCACCGAACATCGAAGACATGTTTGTTACGTTGCTTATATCCCAACGGCCTATATCCTGGTTAAACGAAGTGGCTCCACTGAACATCAATGACATGTCTGTCACTGCAGACAGGTCGGGGGCATCTGTCGCCGTGATCTCCAGGTTCTTACATCCTGCGAAGGCTCGCTCCATACTTACCCATTGGATATCTCCCCATTGTTTCACGGCCTGTATCTTGTTTGCCCCGGGACTATAATTGAAATAAACATGAGGAAAATCTCCTTTAATGGTTACCTGGTAGGTACCAGGCGATGCATAACGGTGCGTAGCATCCCCGGCCAGGCCGCTGTCTACACTGCCGTCACCCCAATCGACCGTGTAATTGTAACTACTGCCACTATTCGTGGGGATGGTAATCTCCTCGTTATTCCATGTCGTTCTCCAGGTGGTGATAAAAGGTCTTATTGAATCACCAAAACTTATATCGAGTTCATCCCCGGTGATTGTCCAACCCCGGCTGACGAGTGCGGCCCGGGCAGCAACGGCATGTAAACCATAGTTCATGCTAAGGGCGCCTAAATTGACACCTGTTGCGGGTGTATTGGCTTCCCATCCCACCAGGGTTGCCGAATAGTGGGTACAATCCAGGCCGGAGCCCCCGAACATGTCAAGTCTATCAGTAGCATAAGAGGTCCAGCTGCCCAGGTCCTGGTTGAATGACGTAGCATTCCAGAACATCCCTAACATGCTGGTTACTTTACTTACATCCCAACGGCCGATGTCCTGGTTAAATGAAGTAGCTCCATAGAACATCGAAGACATGCTGGTGACGTTGCTTACATCCCAACCGCCAATGTCCTGGTTGAATGACGTAGCGTTCCAGAACATCCCTAACATGGTGGTTACTTTACCTACATCCCAACGGCCGATGTCCCGGTTGAATGCAGTAGCATTCCAGAACATCCCTAACATGCTGGTGACGTTGCTTACATCCCAACGGCTTATGTCCTGGTTGAATGACGTAGCGTCTTCGAACATCCTCCACATGTCTGTTACGTTACTCACATCCCAACGGCCGATGTCCTGGTCAAATGAAGTAGCCAGGGAGAACATATATGACATGTTTGTTACACGGCTTACATCCCAACTGCCGATGTCTTGGTTGAATGAAGTAGCATTCCAGAACATCCCGGACATGTCTGTTACGTTGCTCACATCCCAATTGCCTATATCCTGGTTGAATGCATCAGCTTTAGTGAACATAAAAGACATATTTGTCACTGCGGATAGGTCGGGGGCATCTGTCGCGGTGATCTCCAGGTTCTTACATCCTGCAAAGGCTCGCTCCATACTTGCCCACCGGGTATCTCCCCATTGTTCCACAGTGCGTATCTTTTTTGCCCCGGGACTCCAATCGAAATAAATATGAGGAAAATCTCCTTTAATGGTTACCCGGTAGGTGCCAGGTGATGCATAGCGGTGCGTAGCATCCCCGGCCAGGCCGCTGTCTACACTGCCGTCACCCCAATCGACCGCGTAATTGTAACCACTGCCACGATTCGTGGGGATGGTGATCTCCTCGTTATTCCATGTCGTCTTCCAGGTGGTGATAAAAGGTCTTGTTGAATCACCAAAACTTGTATCGAGTTCATCCCCGGTGATTTTCCAACCCCGGCTAACGAGTGCGGCCCGGGCTGCGGCGGCATGTAAACCATAGGTCATGCCATGGGCGCCTAAATTGACACCTGTTACAGGTGTATTAGCTTCCCATCCCACCAGGGTTGCCGAATAGTGGGTACAATCCAGGCCGGAGCCCCCGAACATGTCAAGTCTATCGGTAGCATTGGAGGTCCAGCTGCCCAGTTCCCGGTTGAATGACGTAGCATTCCAGAACATTAAATGCATGTTTATTACTTTACTTACATCCCAACGACCGATGTCCTGGTTAAATGAAGTAGCTCCATAGAACATCGAAGACATGCTGGTGACGTTACTTACATCCCAACGGCCGATGTCCTGGTTGAATGAACTAGCATTCCAAAACATCCCTAACATATTTGTTACTTTACCTACATCCCAATTGCCTATGCCCTGGTTGAATGCAGTAGCATTCCAGAACATCCCTAACATGTTTGTTACATTGCTTACATCCCAACTGCCTATATCCTGGTTGAATGACGTAGTGTCTTCGAACATCCTCCACATGTCTGTTACGTTGCTTACCTCCCAACTTCCTATGTCCTGGTTGAATGACGTAGCCATGGAGAACATATATGACATGTTTGTTACACGGCTTACATCCCAACCGCCTATATCCTGGTTGAACGCAGTAGCATTCCAGAACATCCCGGACATGTCTGTTACGTTGCTCACCTCCCAACGGCCTATGTCCTGGTTGAATGAAGTAGCTCCATAGAACATCAAAGACATGTTTGTCACTGCGGACAGGTCGGGGGCATCTGTCGCGGTGATCTCCAGGTTTTTACATCCTGCAAAGGCTCGCTCCATACTTTCCCATTGGATATCTCCCCATTCTTCCACAGTACGTATTTTGTTTGCCCCGGGACTCCAATCGAAATAAATATGAGGAAAATCTCCTTTAATGGTTACCCGGTAGGTACCAGGTGATGCATAGCGGTGCGTAGCATCCCCGGCCAGGCCGCTGTCTACAGTACCGTCACCCCAATCGACCGCGTAATTGTAACTACTGCCACGATTCGTGGGGATGGTAATCTCCTCGTTATTCCATGTCGTCTTCCAGGTGGTGACAAAAGGTCTTGCTGAATCACCAAAACCTGTATCGAGTTCATCCCCGGTGATTTTCCAACCCCGGCTGACGAGTGCGGCCCGGGCTGCAGCGGCATGTAAACCATAGGTCATGCCATGGGCACCTAAATTGACACTTGTTGCAGGTGTATTGGCTTCCCATCCCATGAGGGTTGCCGAATAGTGGGTACCATCCAGGCCGGAACCCCCGAACATGTCAAGTCTATCGGTAGCATTGGAGGTCCAGTTGCCCAGGTCCTGGTCGAATGACGTGGCGTCCTGGAACATACTACGCATGCTTATTACGTTGCTTACATCCCAACTCCCTACATCCCGGTTGAATGAAGTAGCATCCTGGAACATACTACGCATGGTTGTTACGTTGCTCACATCCCAACTGCCCACATCCCGGTTGAATGACGTGGCATTCCAGAACATCCCTAACATACTGGTGACGTTGCTTACATCCCAACTGCCTATATCCCGGTTGAATGCAGTAGCATTCCAGAACATCCCTAACATGTTTGTTACATTGCTTACGTCCCAACTGCCTATATCCTGGTTGAATGCAGTAGCTCCATAGAACATCAAAGACATGCTGGTGACGTTGCTTACATCCCAATGGCCTATGTCCTGGTTGAATGCATCAGCTTTAGTGAACATAAAAGACATATTTGTCACTGCAGACAGGTCTGGGGCATCTGTCGCATTGATCTCCAGGTTCTTACATCCTGCGAAGGCTCGCTCCATGCTTGCCCATTGGATATCTCCCCATTGCTCCACGGTCCGTATCTTGTTTGCCCCGGGACTCCAATCGAAATAAACATGAGGAAAATCTCCTGTAATGGTTACCGTATGGATACCAGGGGAAGCATAGCGATGCGTAGCATCCCCGGCCAGGTGAGTGTCTGAACTGCCATCACCCCAATCGACCGTATAATTGTAACTACTGCCGCTATTCGTGGGGATGTTAATCTCCTCTTTATTCCATACCGTCCTCCAGGTGGTGATAAAAGGTCTTGGGATATGACCTGCGCCTGGATTGTCAACATCGCCTCTCTTGATAGGGATGTTCTGATTCTTTTGACTTAATCCTAGCTTTTGAGTATCCTGCGACAGAATCCGACTTCTGCGCTTATACAAAAACGGTAGCTTGATTCCACAAAATGATCTCATTGTATTAATTTTTAGCATCAAAGATGGGGGAACAGGGGTCAAAATATCTGTGCGAAAAACATTAAAATATATGCGAAAAATGTCGAGGATCAAGGGTTGATTAATTGGGGAAAGGCGTAGGGCGCAGGCAGCAAGTATGCGAGAATCATCATAATGTATGTCAAAACTGTCATTCCTTTTAGAAACGCCTGCAAAGCTGTTAGAAACTATCAAATAGAAATAAATTCGAATTTATAAGCTATTTGAGTATTCAACCATGACGTCCAAATCAATATACCCCATCCTGTATCTAATCACCTGTAATGTCCTGATGTTTTATGATTTTTCCGGGTTTAGCCAGGAGTCCAATCGACTTGACAGCCTCTTGCGAGAATTGGAAAAACCGGGAAAAGATACGGTGCGTGTAAAAAACCTGCTTATGACAGGATTCCATTACCTCTCAAGTGGATCTGTTGAGGCCCGAACGTTTGCCATCAAAGCACTGGATCTTTCTGACGAGCTATCGTACACTTTTGGACTAGGGCATGGCAACCAAATATTGGGTCATTCTTATCGAGGCACTCAGCTGGACTCTGCGCTTTTATTTCATCTTGAATCTCTACGGAATTATCAAGCAATCGGAGATGCACAGCACAGCAGTGATGCCCACTGGAACATTGCCGATGTTTACTTAGAATTGGGTGATTTTGAGTCGGCTAAAAAACATATACTCCTATTCAGCGAGCTTGCCGAAAGCCTGGATAATTACATGTATAAGTACCGTGCTAAAAATGGAATGGGTATCTATTATAAGGAACTAGGATCCGCTCTTGAAAAAGAAGATTCGCTGCAGGCACTGGAGAATTTCAAAAAAGCCATACCTTTTCTCCAGCAGGCGGAGCACTATGCAGATAGTATCCCTAACGACAGTGAGCTTTACAAAACCTATGTTTATGGCAACCTTTCCTTCGTAAAAATGGCATTTGGAGAATTTGACGAAGCGCTTGAGTATGCGCTACAGATGCTTAAGACCTACGAGTACTATGGCTATAAGATCTATTATCCTAAAACCTATACACAGATTGCAGATATCTATCTAAAGATGGGGAACTACCAGCGGGCCATTACCTATGCCACCCAGTCGCTGGAATGGAGTAAGGAACTGGATGATCTCCATTCCATGCGTAAGTTAAATGAAATATTGTACAAGGCGCATAAGGCCATCGGCGACTATGAAGCAGCCGTATATTTTGGACAGCGGATGTTCGATCTTTCCAGGAAGATCTTCAATAAAGAACGGGAAGAACAGATCGCCCGCATACAAGCGAAGTTCGATACGGAGCAGATAGAGAAGGAAAACGAGTTGTTGAAAAAAGAAGCAGAAATAGCCGAAAGTAGTATGAAAAAACAACGGGTTTATGTCGTGCTTGCCTTAAGCTTACTGGTGCTGATCATTGCCATTACCATACTTATTTACCGAAACCTATTGAATAAAAAATGTTTTGCCAAAAAAGTCCAAGAACTTCAAATTGCCAAGACCCGGTGGTTTACGAATATCGCCCATGAATTGCGTACTCCTCTTACTTTGATTTTGGGGCCGGTCCGTCAAATGATCAGCTGCCAGATCCCCGCGGATTCAATGAGGGCTGAGCTGGAAATGGTCCAGCAAAACAGTGAACACCTGGTCAGCAGGGTCAACGAGATTTTGGAGATTTCGCGTATGGAATCCGGGGAGCTCGTAATAAACCGTCGACCAGAAGATCTTACGGTCCTTGTGAGAGAAATTATAGATTCCTTTCAGTCCCTGGCGAAACAGAAAAGTATCTTCCTGAAATTTTCTTATAACGCCAACCTTATGATCAGTATTGATCGACCCAAGGTTAGTACGATTTTCAATAACCTGTTATCCAATGCGTTAAAATTTACTCCTGCCGGGGGAACCGTGAGTATTGACTGGGACTTTGACCCGGATTCCCACGCTTTTGTAGACATCAAAGTAAGAGATACGGGGATAGGGATCCCAAAACAAGACTTACCTCATATCTTTGACCGTTTTTACCAGGTTTCTCATCCTCAACAACCTCAAAGTGGTGGTTCTGGAGTAGGGTTAGCCCTGGCCCAGGAATTGGCCAGGCTTCACGGAGGGTTTATCTCCGTGTCCAGCCTGGAAAATCATGGGAGTGTTTTTGAGCTTTCACTTCCCAAAAGCCTGGTCACTAAAACAGATTCTTATTCCTCTTTCCAATCTTATGTAATAGAACATCCAAATGAACCCACTTTGAAGCCTGTGAAAAACACGACTTCAAACAAACCCTCGATATTGCTTGTAGAAGATCACCCAGATATGCGGCAATACATTGGAAAGCTCCTTCGGAATCACTATCACGTGGTTGAGGCCATCGACGGACAACAGGCAATGGAAATCATCAAAGAATATACGCCTGACCTGGTTATCTCCGATGTAATGATGCCCGTAATGGGAGGGCTCACCTTTGCTAAAAACCTAAAGGAAGACCCTAAGTATAAGCTTACCCCGTTTATCGCCTTAACGGCCCATGCCAATGAACGGGATAAACTGATGGCCTATCGGACTGGGGTAGATGATTATATGGTGAAGCCATTTACGGCTGAGGAGCTTATTGTGCGTATCCAAAACCTGCTGACCAATACATTGGAACGGAAGAAAGCTACACAAGAAGTATTGGCCACCACCGAAAAGGACCAGCAGATGCCACCTACCCATGAAGAGAAGCTTATCGAGGAGTTGGAAAAAATGGTGAGGGAGCATTTATCAGAGGGCTGTTCCATTAGCTCACTGGCTGCTCATGCCGCTATGAGTGAGAGTAGCCTGAATCGTTTTTTGAAGAAAATAACAGGGTTAACTCCCGGCCAGTTTATCCGGGATATACGGTTACAAGAAGCCATTTTTTTATTTGAAAGCCAGCAATATAAGACCATCTCCGAAGTGGTCTATGCGGTTGGGTTTGAAGATGCGTCCAGTTTTACCCGGCTATTTAAGAAACGATTCGGAAAGTGCCCTACGACTTACCTGGAAAGTATATTGAAGTGAAACACAGGGGGGGAGACAGGAGAAACTCCCCGGATAGAAGGAAAATTGTCCATGTCTTCGAGCCAAAGATCCATTCCACAGGCCCTTGGTCTTCCAGAACATTGCATGGAACAAAATTTAAGAAGATGATACCAGGCAAGATTCTAACTAACGCGGCCATCTTAGCATTGAAACGGGAGAAAGCCCAACAAAAATCATTGACCTCCACCGAAAAGAACAAGCACTGGTCGCTTACTTATGAAGAGAAGATGGTCGGGGAGTTGGAAAAAATGATAAAGAAACATTTATCAAACAGTTGCTCTATTAGCTCTCTTGCCGCTCATGTCGCTATGAGTGAGAGTAGCCTGTACCGTTTTTTGAAGAAAAAGACAGGATTAACTCCCGGCCAGTTTATCCGGGATATTCGGTTACAGGAAGCCATTTTTTTACTGGAAAGCCAGCAATATAATACGATCTCTGAAGTGGTATATGCGATCGGATTTAAAGATGCCTCCAGTTTTACCCGGTTATTTAAAAAACGATTCGGTAAGAGCCCCTCTACCTACCTGGAAAGCATCTCCAGGCGAAACACAGGGAGAGAGGAGACAGGTGGAGGGAAAATTGTCCATGCCTTCGAGCCAAAGATCCGTTCCACAGGCCCCTGGTCTTCCAGGATATTGCATTGTAGCAACATTTAAGAAGATAATACAAAGCAAGATGCTAACGGTCACGACCATCTTAGTCGTAGTGCCAGGATTCTCACATTAAACTTTTTCAAAATCAAATACAAATAACATGGAAAACAACACACAAGAAAAAATTGGCCTGCTGGTAACAATGAAAGCCAGGCCAGGTAAAGAACAGGCTGTTCGGGATTTTTTACTGGGAGGGCTTTCACTGGTGAACCAGGAACCAGCGACGGAATCTTGGTACGCCTTCCAGGTTGATGAACGTACATTCGGAATATTTGATACGTTTGATAAGGAGGAAGGCAGACAAGCACACTTGTCAGGTGAAGTGGCAAAGGCCCTCCTGGCAAATGCAGATGACCTGCTGGTAGATTTTAGTGTAAACACCAGCATCCAACCAGCAGATCTAATAGCCGTTAAGCGTTCTACAGGTGACGAAAATAAAGGACTATTGGTCCTGTTAAAGGCTAAAGAAGGAAAGGCTCCTAGTGTGGAGAATTTTCTCCTGGGTGGTAAAAAACTTGTCGATGAAGAGCCTGGAACTGTGTCCTGGTACGCCATTCAATTCACCTATGATACGTTTGCCATATTTGATACCTTCGCTGAAAATGATGGAAGAGATGCACATCTTAACGGGAAGGTGGCAGCCGCATTAGTGGAAAATGCCCCGGAAATCCTGGAAGGGTTTAGTGCAGGAGCTATCCAGGGGATAGATATTTTGGCTTCCAAATAAATAGTATATTGAATGTTGAATAGGGAGGGTAATTACTCCCTATTCTGTTGCTACGGTTTCCATAGAAAAATCGATTCAAATGGCGCAGATCATTATTGATAAACAAAACGGTGAATTAGCCTTTCGCCTGGAGCGTTTCGTTGACCTTTCTCAATTCGATCACGTACAAAGAAAGAACTATTATTCGCTCATCATTTTAAACGACTGCCGATTAAAGTTACTTGTTGATTTCTCAGAGCATGAACTTGAAGGAAGCTATATGATCTGCCTGGCTCCTTACCAGCCCTATATGCTTACCTCCGACACCAGTTGCACAGGTGTTTTATTGAATTTCCATCCCGATTTTTTCTGCACCTATCGGCATCAAAATGAAATAGAAACCGAAGGTGTGCTTTTTCACAACTTTAATCAGCCTCCTTACTTTAAAATAGAGCAGATAGAAACCTTCTACAGCCTGGTAGACCAGGTTTCAAAAGAAATGGGAAAGGAGAGTATCGCTCAGCATGAAGTGTTGGTAGCCTATTTGAAGATTGTTTTGATCGAAGCCGTCAGGCAAAAAAAACAGTTTGATCAACAAAACATCAACACGTCATTCGGGCATCAATCTGAAGTTATGCAACGTCTGATTGATTTAATCGAAAATAGATTTTGTGAAATGCATGCGCCCCAGGATTATGCCGATTTACTCAGTGTGAGCTCCAAAACACTGGCAAGAATTACGAAGAAGTACCTTAACCGGACGCTGACAGACCTGATCATGAACAGAATAATCGTTGAGGCAAAAAGAGAACTTTACCTGACTTCCAAGTCTGTGAAACAAGTGGGTGGAGCGCTTGGCTACCAGGATGAGTTTTATTTCAGCCGTGTCTTCAAAAAGAAAGTGGGTGTTTCCCCTGGTGTTTACAGGAAAACCGTGGGTTTTGCCAAACTTGAAAGGGAATAATAAGAATGAGGAACAAATTTAAAATTCTTTCAAGGAATAACCTTTATGACAGGCTACCAGGACATTTTCAGCCTCTCCATCAATAACTTCTTGTATTTGATTGGAATTTCACGGTAGATCCTACGCTTTCTTTTGCTGGGGATTTCAATAACCACTAGACCATTACATCATACGTGAGAAGCGCTAAAGTCATCCTGGTCGATGGGGCAAGCTAAGTATAGCAGCATTTGCATTTTGGTTACTTACCTTATTGGGTTCTTTTTGGTCATTTAAGCTGGAGATAAATGTAGCTATTATCTTCTTTATGATCTTCTTGGTAATTACAAGTTCCCCTGGCAGTTGGATCAACTTTATTCCTTCTGACTGGCAAATGGCCGAATCCCTGATCGATTCCCATTGATCCACTGACTTTACCAATTGAAACCCAAGTCTCAACTCAGGCACGAAGCAGTTGATCGATAAGTTTTCCTTGACCATATAGTGTAAAATCCTTGAACATTTTAGTGCTGGATTTGCACATAGTAGCTCGGAAACATAGGTAGCTAATTTCTCGTGCCTTGGCTTGTTTTCCTGTAGTATACTGGTCCAATCATATGTTTCGAATGCCTTTTGCAATACCTCGGTCGTCGTTTGATCATAAACGAGCGTTCCGCCGTAGTTATTTACAAAATCAATTTTTTTCAGTTCTATGGCCTCATCCGGGAATTTCAACTTCAGCTCTTTAAAAAGCCACAGCAGGTAGATTTGCTGGTTGGCTTTTGATTCCCAAAAGCCGTTGCCTACTCGCGCAAACTTCCACTCCATCCAGTCGTATTCGGGAAAAGCCAACTCAAGTAGCTGTGGTATGCTGAGGTAAGGTTTTAGAGATACGATACTGCTTCCTGAATTATTGATCAGATCAGATGCTTTTAAGGTGTAAAAGTCAGCCATAGACGTGAACCCTTTGACAATTGCAAGCCACTCAAAGTACTTCCTGAGGTTGTTGTGCTTTTTCCAAAAGCCATTGGGTAGACAAATAAATTTCCACGGAACAAATTCAAAATCCGGGTTAAACTCCATAAGGAACTTTATCCAAGATCCACAATACTGGCTAGATAGCAAGAAACTCAAGCCAATATTCCTAAGATCGCTGGCTCTTATTTTATACCAGTCTCCAGGGTCTTTTATCGCCAGTGTTTTTTTGGCGTATAAATAAGCCCTTTTTCTATTCTCTTTATTTCTCCAATAGCCATTATTGACAAATCGCACTGCTCCTACCTTTTTAAAAGTTTTCATTATTCTATTATACTTTTTAATAAAATTTCTTTGTCTCCTTCAATTCCCTCATAACCTCTCCCAAAATACTTTGACTGATTTAATTATATGGACCACTGCCACAATGGGTGCGGATTGTAATTTTCTCATTATCATCGTCTAGGTGTGAATAGGAAAAAAGGAATACCATTAGTAGTCCTGGCTTTTCGAAACACGAGCTGGTATTTTTTCATGATTTTTGGATTTTTTAGGTTCGTTTGGCTACCAGGCTTTTGTAATCAAAGATCGGGGAACAAGGGGTAGAGTCTCTATGCGAAAAACATTAAAACCTGTGCGAAAAGTATCAAATGGGTATTTCAAGGCTATGTCGATGCGCTCTTCATCACCATAACACCATGACGCAACTCTATGGCACACCCGCGCAACCTTTTTAAGCATAAGGAACTTTTTAATATCCAGGTTTTTAATGGTAAGCCAGGCGAATGGCTATTCAGTGCCTGGGTCGGTTAGATCGCACCATGCGTTTAGAACAGCAAGGACTAAGTGAGGAAGATAAAAAAGCGGCGCTTGAAGATATGGTTGACCGGGTTTTACTAGGGGAAGAAAAGGAACTATGGACGATCAATTCATCTTTGAAGAGCCAGGGGGCGAGTTAAACAGGTGGGAAAAAGACAATACAAGTCAAGCTTATTCCTGGCTTGAAAGAAGACGAAACAAAGAAGAGGCCATCAGTGAAGAGTTTTTATTCAGTTGCATCAAAAAATGATTGGGAAAGTGTGGCGATGGCTGGTGATGTGCGCTTGAGTGACAGGAATATTGATGATGACTTTCCAGTGATAAGCACGGAGCGGGCCCAGCTTTTGAATGATGCCCGATATTGGATGGAAAATGGGATGTCTCCCTGGTAAGATTGCTGCACGGTTTCATCATAAATTGGCCTGGATACATATGTGCGGCTGACCAACACGATTACACTCCATTGTTCGCCTTTATTCGATCTTAGGCAAGAGCATTGCGTGGGAGTTCAGAAGAACTCACCGAAGGCTCGTAAAGTTTTATTGGTTGGTACAAATAAACTGTTGAAAAAACGTGTTGACTGTCCCATTTTCAAGATCAATGATCATCACTCACTTCCACGATGATGAATAATCCTCATCTTTGTACAATTCTCCCAACCCCTTGAACTGTTTAAGCCTTAGTACTTCATCTGCCTCCATACCCAAAGCATCCATGATTCTAGCAGATGACCACCCGTCGGAAGCCAGTATTTTTACCACCTCGCTTATTTCCTCGACCTGGTGCCGGCCCCGGGCCCTGTTGTGCCTAATGGTGGCTACTATCCGTTCACTATTGGGAAGGTTCAATATAACCACGGGGACTTTATGATTTAACCTGTTCCGTAACTCCTTGTCTTTTTTGATAAGGCTCAGTCGGTGGTAACCGTCTATCAAAATATAGCTTTGTTCCTTTTCGGCACAAACGACCAGGGGTTGGGTGATCCCATGGTCGAGCATAGAACGGAGTAACAACCGCTTTTCCGGGAGGGCCATCTTATTGGGATTATAGGAATTTGGTGAAATAGCATTTATGGGTACCCATAACACTTTCGAAACCGGTTCTTTATAAAGATTGAATGCATCTATGACCTCCTTCATCAGCACGGTCTTCTTTTCTACGGATATGGCATTGGTTTTACGAAGAATGTCCAGGATGTCCTGTTTTATACTTTGGTTCATTAAGCTTTTTTTTTGCGTATAAGGTTTCATAGGTTTTCTTGGTCTGGCTAAATCCCAGGCTACGGCACCACCAATCATTTTTTATGATGCACTTACATATTCTTCTCCAGGAAGGGAGCTTGCCAGCGTTTTCCAATTTTAAGTTGGCCTGGTCGGGAACGAGTTCCAAAGGAAAACCCTTGTTTTCCCACCAGCGAAGAAAGGTTTCGATTTTTTCCTCATAATGGTTGCTGGTGATTTCCGGCATGGACCGCAACAAGATATGCGTATATTTTTTCCATGTCAGCCCTTCGGGTAAGACCACCTTGATCCGGCCAAGAACAGCTGTTTTGCTGTAAACAGCCCCAAAATTAACCCCATGAACCCGTGCCAATATCTTATTCCAGGTGCCTGGCTCGATCATGTGATAATAAACCAAACTCTGTCGTTGATCATCCCCATAAGGTTGACAAATACGCATTTTATGAATGGATATTCCACATAAATAAAAATAGTCGTATAGCTTGTTGTACGTCAATTTTTGCTTCCCTACATAACGCCAGATATCTTCCGTTCGCCAATCATAGATGGGATAGCAGAAGACCAGTTTTTCAGAGGCCCTGCTCATCCAGTTTTTTCCGAGCCAACCGTTAGTCGTTACCGAAAAGAACCTGTTTAAACTTTCATCGGACCGGATCCCCAACAGGCAGGTGCACAAGTCACCACCGGAAAACCAATTGCCCCATTCATACACAAAATCCTCAAACTCCATCCCAAAGCGGAAAAAAGGATAATACTTAATATCAGACACAACCTGCGCATGTTGAGGCATAGGGCGAACCCACATTTCTGATTGTTCCGGGTCCCAACAGCGCCAATGAGGCTGAAAAACACTGACCGAATTCCGAAGATTCAAAGGAAGGCAGATCCAGTGCAGGTTAATTTTTTTGGAATTAAGGGCAACTTCTTCTATATGCTTTATCGTGATATCGTATTGCCCCTCCAGGTCAACAAATAACACATCGAGTGGTAATCGGTTTTCAGATTCGGCGATTTCCAGGGCCAAATGCAACATGACCGTGCTGTCCTTTCCGCCACTAAAAGCTAAATACAACTTTGGAAAAGTATTAAAAATATCTCTCATACGCTTTTTAGCGGCGGTATAGACATTCTCGTCTACATAGGTTTTAGGCATTTAAACGATATTAACTATTGAAATAAATATTTCTCCCGCAAGATCCTGGTTTTCAGGAACTTTTCATTGAATCTCGTCACCTCGCTTATTGACAAAATGAACACTGGAGATCCCTGTATCCTTCATTATTGAGACCTTCCTCCCCCATCTTTGATGGCCATCAAAGATGGGGAAGCATAGATTAAATCTCTATGCGAAAAACATCAAATGAACGATTTAAAGAATATCAAGCCCAGCAAGCTACCCGACTCAAAAATGAAAAGCTTTCAGTGTTAGACAATTACACGATAGAGCTTAAAGCAGTTGCTGAAATCGCTTTGAAAAAGCAACCACAGTTATTATAGCCTTGGCTGGTATTTCATGCACTCCGCCCCTGTTGTGTGTTGTCACCAACAGATCTATAAAGGTGAAGAAACCAAAGGTTCACTTATTACAATAGACCCTGTAACGAGCCTTGTCTACCACAGGCCATAGCCGTCAGTTTAAGCCATTCTATGGCCATCACTCACCCCCTAAACCAAACGTGCGGTGGATTGCCCCTTTAGGGTTAGGGGTTAGACGGCAAGCCCTTAAACTGACGGCTATGACCGCAAGCAGGTTCAGGGTCTCCCTATTTACCCGCTCAGGCGTATCGCGATGGCTACCGGGAGTTGTGATCGAAACCCTTCTTCCCACACGCCTCAACCCTACCCTGGCATTTTTCGCATAGAAATAGAAGGTTTTCGCACAGCCCGTCCGCACCTTCTATCGCTATCTTTGCACTACTTGATCATAGTAAATAAGTAGTAGTTAATTTTACATCACTCCTTGATGTTGGTGCACGAAAGCCGTTAAAGTTCGGTGAATGGGACAGAAAGCCTTTGGCTTTCTGTCCTAAATTCTTCGAGCACTAACCCAACAACAAAATATGTTTCAATTTTAGCCATGCTCCTATTATCTATCTAACAAAACAAGTACGATTAACAAAACATGCCATCTTTATGGTACGCCTGGGCCTTACCGGTTATGGTCAAAATGTAGGGGACGAATTTACTGTTATAGGGGAGATACTAGGGTTGGTCCCAGGTCCTTTGATAGCTAGGAAGTATGGTTTTAGCACTGGTTTTATGTCGAGCCTAAAGAAAGGTCTCCTGGAACAGCAAGGCTATTTTCGTACCTTAGCGGGAATGAAAAACAAAGATAAGCCGGGGGAAAACCTTAGAAGAACTGGCGAAAAATGGGAGCATAAATACGGTTATCTACACCACAAATATGATTGAGAGTTTTAACAGCACCTTGAGAAAATACACCTGCAACAGGTTGGTCTTTCCTAATGACCAGGCCGTACTGGCATTAACCATAGTGTAGCATTCCAAATAATAACGGACTTTAATAAACGCATGAATAAAATGAAAAAAATACTGGAAAGAAAAAATTGGTCAATTTTACTGTTAAGTATTTTAATTACCGGTCTTATCTCTTGTGAGAACGATGATGATTCTGCCAATGGTATTGAAGCTGAACATGAAGCTACAAAACAAAAATTAATTGGAGAATGGAGACTTGTGAGCAGAACAATTGAGGGAGAAGCGCTAGGGGCAGAAGATTTTTCATATTTAAAAGAATCAACAGCAACTTTTAATGCAGATAATACTTATGAGCTTGTCTATATCGAACGTAACGGTAATTCATCCTCAACATCAGTTTTAGCTGGAACATATACAGTGGATGATATAAATAGCGTGACTCTTTTTAATTCCACACCTGGAATTGAATTAAAGGATGATGCGCTACAAATCATCTCTACTACAAGTGATGATGAAGCACAGGTTGACATTTTTTTAAGAAGTGATAGTGAGGAATTTGCAGATGATGAAGAAAGTAACGGGGATTTATTGGGGGGCGACGAAGATAACAGTTCAAACTCACCAGGTCCTTCCTATGATGGTTCAGCAATTATAGCCCAGGTACAAGGAACATGGGAAATAATCGATGTATCGGACGAATGCCAAAAAAAGAACACGCTTGAATTTGTAGGCTCGGAAGTTATTTTCACGCAAAATAAAAAAACGTTCAATAGAAAGGACCTGCTGGAATACGATGTTAGTGTAAGTTATCCCCTACAATCAGATTTTTCGGGTGTAGTAACAAGAGGGTTTAACACAATAACTTTTGATAATACCGCGGATTGCCAGTTTATAAAGGAAAGTAGGTTAAGTTACCTGGTGCAAGATGCCGAAACCATACTCATCAAAGAATCTTCCAAGCTGACTTTTAAGATGATAGATGATACTACCATAAATTTAATATACGAATATGAGGATAAAAATTCCAATGAACAGATAGTTCAATTTGTTTACACAAAAACATAAGAAAAACGATGGTGAAATGCTTGTTGAACTGGAAACCACTCGATCCCGCTCGGTCGCAAATGTTTTGCGATCGAAACCTTAAAGATTCGAGCCCCCTCTCTTCAAAGAGAGAGGTTGGGGAGAGTTAGTAGATGAATCCCATTCCTCGAGAAAATCATGGATATCAAGGTTTCGTCAAAAGCAACTTCACATAGGTTTTGAAGCTTTTCCACACAGTCCATTCGCTCCCTCCTAACGCCTTTTTTAAATGATTATTTCGTTCATGAGAGTGGTAACAAATCGAGCTTGCGAGATTCACGAGGGACAGTGTGCACGTTAGAGCTGGATAGTAAAAGGGTATTCCATTTTCCCTTTTACCCCACCCTTTCATACCCAATTTGCCATTTCTCGCATAGATTCTAACGGTTTTCGCACAGTACATTCACCCCCTCCTTCGCCACCTTTGTATCACTCATTTTTGGTATTTATAGTTTAATTGTTTTTTAAGTACGTGATTTTTCAACCCCTTAATGTTAGTTGGTGCACGAAGGCGGTTGAAAAATTCGGTGGATAGGACAGGAAGCTGTTGGTTTCCTGTCCTTAATTCCCCAGCAATGACATAACGGATCTACCCAAAAGCTAAGATCATGAGAAGCTTCAATTTTAACTATGCTCCTATTCTTTATCTAAAAAGACAAAAGACCATGAAAAAGCAATTTAGAATACGAATAAAGCTATATACTATCCTCCCTGTTTTAACAAGCTTAAGCAGTTATGGCCAGGTACAAATAGGGCAAGATATTATAGGTGAGTTTGATCATCATGGCCTGGGAGAAGCCATAAGTCTGTCGGCAGATGGCAATACCGTGGCCATAGGATGCTGGAGTACAAATTATTTTGTTAATAATGGTTCTGTACGTGTTTATGGAAAAAATGCGGATACCGGGGAATGGGAACAAATAGGCGATATAATAGCATCAGAAACCAATGATAGGGTTATTATTGGAGAACAATCCGGAAGAGCCATAAGTTTGTCGGATGATGGCACCGTCCTGGCTATAGGAGCCAGGGGCAATAATGAAGCCGGCACAGAGGCAGGTCATGTACGTGTATTTAAAAAAATGACGGATGCCCCATCTCCTGGTGGTTTTAAGTGGGTGCAAATAGGCAGTGATATTGATGGTACACAAGCAGGGAGTCTATCAGGGTTTGATGTGAGTTTGTCTGGAGATGGTAATGTCGTGGCCATAGGAGCCCCATTTTTTGATGCTAACGGTCTTCCTGGTGCTGGCCAGGTACGTGTGTATAAAAGAGATGGAGATGCCTTTGATCATTGGGTACAAATAGGCAGCGATATTGAAGGTCAGTCAGTGGGCGAACGTTTTGGGGCCAGCGTGAGCATATCCGATAACGGTAACACCCTGGCCGTGGCAGCTCTTAACTTGGTAAGAATTGGTCATTCAACATGGAAGAGCAAAGGTTTAATAACAAGGGTATATCAAAATGTAAACGGCAGCTGGGATGAGGTAGGTAATTTTATGGGGGATGAAGGGACGGTTACCCGTGATGAAAGAGGAGGATACGTACGACTAACGGGAGACGGTAATACCCTGGCGATAACGAGTTGGGCAGACGGATATGTACGTGTGTATAAAAGAGGTGCTGATGATAATAATTGGACCCTGGAAGGCAATGAATTAAGAGGACCTTTTGGATGGGGTATAGCACTATCTGGTGATGCAAAGACGTTAGTAGTAGGAACGCCCAATACGCCCAGGCCCAATATAGACGCTACTGGTCCCTTCGCTTCAGGTGGAGTACATGTTTATAAATATAGTCCTGGTACTACCTGGCAGTTAGTAGCTAGTTTTAATGGTGAACATAAAGGAAATTCTTTAGGCGACAGAAACAGTCTTAGTTTATCTGCAGACGGGTCGGTGTTGGCTATGGGAGCTTCTTGGTATGGTTTTAATAATGATACTGGGTATAACCTGTTAATGGGTCGGGCACGTATGTACGACATAGGTGCAATGAATACGAGTGCAATTGGTGTCTCTATACAAGGCGCACCGGCAGCAGTAAATACAACAGACCCTTTTGAAGTTACCTTTACTTTCGATAAGGAAGTTACCGATTTTAGCGAAGAAGATATTGCTGTTACCAATGCCAAAATAAATAGCCTTGCGGGCAGCGGATTGACGTATACCGCTACCCTTGTACCCACATTGCTGTGCAATAGTATTACCATCGATGTGCTGGCCAATGTGGCCATAGCGCAACAAGTAAGCGTAAGTACAGTAGATACTGTTGATCCAATAATAACATGTCTCGCCGATGTCGTGGTGGCCAATACCTCTGATAATGGCACCGGTGACTGTACCACCACTGCTTACCTTGGTTACCCTGCTATCTATGACAATTGTTCCGTTGCTGCTGTTGTCGCCCAGGTAAATGGTGCGGAGATAGACCCCAGTACCTATGTGTTCGGTACCGGGACAACTACCGTGACCTGGATCGTGACCGATGATACCGGGAATACCGCTTCCTGTGAGCAGACCGTAACGGTCTATGATGATGAAGATCCCACGGCCATCTGCCAAGACATTACGGTACAGCTCAATGCCGATGGCCATGTGGTCATTACGGCCAATGACATTAACGACAATTCCGATGACAATTGTGGGGTTAGGTTCCTGGTCATCGAAAAAGATACCCTCGATTCTTCCGATATAGGGGCCAATACCGTTGAACTTATCGTAGCCGATGTCAACGGGAATACGGCCACTTGTTCAGCTACCGTGACCGTGGAGGCTTATCCTGCTCAAATAGATGATGTGTTCACCGTATCGGGCATGAACTATAAAATTACATCTATGACCCCCTATACAGTAGCGGCAATGGGCATGAGTGGGACCAATACATCGGGCAGATCATCGGCTGCGCCTTCCCCTGGAACTATAACAATACCCGCAACGGTCATCCATGGGGGAGCCAACTATGTTGTTACCGATATTGGGGCAAATGCTTTTACCAACAACCCGGACCTTGCCTTAGTGACGGTGGAGCATAACGATCCACCAACACTCCACGAAGGTGCTTTTCGAAATCCAGGCCGTGACCAAATAGACCTGGTCGTGCCCATAGGCAAGAAACAAGCTTATTTAGAGAATGGGTGGGACGGGTTCAGATCCATCACGGAAAAAGGCCAGGTACTCGCCGCAGGAAGTAATCATGAGTTGAAGGATTTTACAATCTATCCCCACCCGGCAAGGGATAAGGTCCATATTGATCCACGTCCAGAGCTAGAATTAAAACAAGTAAATATCTATACGATGGGCGGGGCCTATTTGTATTCGGAAAACGGACCTGGAATAAACACGAGCCGTCTGTCCAGGGGGATGTACCTATTTGAAATCGTGACCAAAACGGGCGATAGATCCATAAAGAAGGTTATAATAGAGTAATACAAGCCCTCACTGGTACCGGGACGGGACCAGGATCTTAAAGGCCTTGAACCAAATTTCACGTCATTGCGAGACGGAACTTTTTCCTGCGTACCAAACCCTTCCCTACCCCCATTTGCCATTTTTCGCATAGATTATAACGGTTTTCGCACAGTCTATTCGCCTGTCACTCCGCAATATTTGTAATGGATAAATATTCATGGTGCTTAATTTTTCAACCCTTGATGTTGGAGCATGGAAGGAGTCAGAAATTTTAAGCGGATAGGGCGGGAAGTCAATGACTTTCTGCCCTTGATTCTCCATCACTAATCCCAGCGACAAAACCCGCTTCAATTTTAGCCATGCTCCTATTATTTATTTAAAGACCAAAGACCATGAAAATGAAAAAACAAATACGGTTACAATTAACCTGGGGACTCTTTTTGGGTGCCCTAAGCTTTGGCGTTCATGGCCAGGTACAAATAGGCGATGATATCGATGGTCGACAGTTGCGCGATCATTTAGGTAATGATGTGAGCCTGTCGGCCGACGGCCGCGTACTGGCCATAGGAGTCGCTCAGAGCGCATTTGCCCCTAAGGGACGCATAGGCTATGTGCAAGTCTATGAAAAAATTGTGGATGCCCAATCCCAGGGCGGTTTTAAGTGGGAACAAATAGGAGAAGATATCTATGGAGTGGCGGAGTTCGATTGGTTTGGACAGGAATTGAGCCTGTCGTCCGACGGTAGCGTGCTGGCCATAGGAGCCTGGGGCAACGATGGAAAAAACGGTGATCGTGATCGCATAGGCCTTGTACGGGTGTATGAAAGAGATGGCAGCGTTACCCTAGGTTGGAAACAGGTGGGCGAAGATATCTATGGAGAGGCCCAAGGAGATGAGTCAGGAAGCAGTGTGAGCCTGTCACCTGGCGGACGCGTACTGGCCATAGGAGCCCCGGTGAACAATGGAAACGGTAAGCATTCAGGCCATGTACGGGTATATGAAAGAGATGACAACCTTGACTTGGGTTGGAGACAGGTGGGCAAAAATATCGATGGTGAAGCGGCGGGCGATTACTCAGGATCGAGTGTAAGCCTGTCGTACGACGGTAGCATGCTGGCTATAGGAACCCGGGGCAACGATGGAAACGGTGGTCAGGATTCAGGCCATGTAAGGATATATGAAAGGGATGACAACCTTGACCTGGGTTGGAGACAGGTGGGCAAAGATATCGATGGCAATACGCCGGGTGACCAGTTGGGACATAGTGTGAGCCTGTCGTTTGACGGTCGCGTGCTGGCCATAGGTGCGCCTGATCCTTACGATCATCGTTTCAACACAAACCCAGGCCCGGGCTATGTACGGGTGTATGAAAGAGATGACAACATTGACTTGGGTTGGAGACAACTGGGCGGTGATATCGTAGGTGAGGCGAACCGCGATGAGTCAGGACAAAGTGTAAGCCTGTCGTCCGGCGGTAGGGTACTGGCCATAGGAGGTTGGTACAACGATGGAACTGCTAACGCTGCAGGCCATGTACGGGTATATGAAAGGGATGCTAGTTCTACCGATGCTCCCGTGGGTTGGAGACAGGTGGGCGAAGATATCGATGGGGAGGCGTATGTTGATGGGTCAGGACACAGGGTGAGCCTGTCTTCTGACGGTAGTTTAGTGGCCATAGGAGCCTGGGCCAACGATGGAAAGGGTGTGGATGCAGGCCATGTACGGGTGTACCGTACAGGCGCAAGTGTTTCCATAGGAGCTCCAATGCAAGTAAAGGCCATGGCTTCCTTTGAGGTTACCTTTACCTTCGATATGGACGTTACCGGTTTTGAGCTGGGGGATATTCAAGTGACCAATGCCACGGTCGATAATTTCACGACCGTCGACGACTCTACCTATACCGCCACCATTGCATCCACATCGCCCTGTGGTAATATTGTCATTAACGTACCTGCCGGCTCGGGATTGGATGCATTAAATATGCCCAATTTAACAGCGCAGGAGGTAATCGTGGTGACGGAGGACGTTCCCCCCAACGCCATTGCGAAGGACATTACCGTAGCGCTGGGCGCCAACGGGCAGGTAATCATCAAAGCGGACCAAATCAATAATGGCAGTACCGATAATTGTGGAGTGGCCGTTATGTTCATAGGGAGCAACCAGGTTATTTCATCAGAAGGGATCTTTGACGTTGAATTGATCGTCGAGGATGTTAGCAGAAATCGGTCCAGTGCCTTTGCCAAGGTGACGGTAGAGGCCTCCCCAACGGTCTCAATCAGCAATGCCCCACCGGTTGTGAAAGACCTGGAACCCTTTACGGTAGGGATCGTGTTCAGTAAGGCCGTTACCGGTTTTGAGTCGGGGGATATTCAAGTGACCCATGCCACGGTGAAAAACCTTACGGGTAGCGGATCGGCCTACACCGCTACCCTTGAACCCACATCGTCCTGCGATGATATCACCATCGATATACCGGCCAATGTGGTCACAGTCGCGAACAGTTCGCTCAATTTGCCCAACCTGGCGGCCACGCAGGTAAGCGTAAGTACCGAGGATACCATGGATCCAACCATAACCTGTCCCGCCGATGTGGTGGCCAATGCGGCTGGCAATGGTACGGACGATTGTACCATCACCGTTGACCTTGGCAGCCCCGTTACCGATGACAACTGTTCGGTGGCTACTATTGTCGCCCAGGTAAATGGTACGGAAATAGGCCCCGATACATACGCGTTCGGCATTGGAGCAACGACCGTGACATGGATCGTGAGCGATGGTACCGGGAATACCGCTTCCTGTGAGCAGGCCGTGACCGTGGAAGAGCGTTTGGACAACCTGGTGGCCATGGCAAAGGATCTCACCGTACAGTTGGATGCCAGCGGACAGGTAACTATCTCGCCAGGGCAGGTGGACGATGGTTCCACTTATGGCTGTGGCAACACCCCGGAACTGGGCCTGGATAGGGATACTTTCACCTGCGACGATGTGGGCACCCCCATAACGGTGACCCTGACCGCTACCCAGGGGGACAAAACATCTACTACTACTGCCACGGTGACCGTGGAAGCAGCCGGCAATTGTGAGTCCGCAACAGTAGCATTCACCATCGAAGCCATCGCAAACGTCACCCTCAGGGAAAACACCGCCTACACATCCGTTATACCAGTTCTTTCCGGGAATGCTAAGGGCACCGTGACATGGACACTGGGTGGCGTAGATGCAAAAGCTTTCTCTATCGATGGTTCCACCGGCGTGGTCACCATGATCGCCAGGGACTTCGAAGCCCCCGCAGATGCCAATGCGGATAATGTTTATGAAGTATCCATCACGGCTACCGATAGCGAGAGCAACTCCAGTGAAACAAGCTGGACGGTGACCGTGCTGGAAGATGCATTAGCAACGTCCTCCTCCCCTATGATCCCCACGGCTTTTACCCCGAATGGCGACGGGGAAAATGATACCTGGATCATTGATGATCTTTCAGAAGATGCAACCGTGAGGATCTACGATCGGCACGGCACAACCATTTTCAGTTCCGATGTTGGATATACCCGTCCCTGGGATGGCACCTCTCGGGGAAGTTCACTGCCCGCCGGGTCCTACTTATATGCGATCCAGGATGGACCGAATACCTACAAGGGTGCCGTGACTATTCTTTTATAACGATTAATCAGCATTAAGGCCTGCATTTACCCCCTAGTTGCAGCATGTTGCAACTAGGGGCGTGTCAAGCTTCAAATGGTGGGTAAGGCGGTCGTAGATTTTGTGGAGGTCAAGGCGCAAAAAACGAGCATAGCCATAGCTACGTAAGTCTTTTTGTTCCGTAGCAATCCCTTTGGGGCAACACATAGATCCCGCAAAAGATACCCCGGATTGGCCGTTATTTGAAGCTTGACACGAACCTAGGGGGCAATCTTGATGACAATATGATCTTAAAGCACAAGCGGACGTTTGTACCAGTCATTAATAGTCCTACTAGCTGCCCTAAACTTGTTGCGAAGTTGATTCAATCCAGGAAAATCAGCCTGGAAGTGGACTTTCAACCACCTTCGCTGAAGCCACGGTGGTTTCAGTCGCCGTAGCTTCAGCGAAGGTCGACATTTGACGTTTCTCGCATATTCTCTAACAGTTTTCGCACAGTCCATTCGCTTCTTCATGCGCCAACTTTGTATTATCCTTAGTTACTAATATTAATTAGTAGGTAATTGGTTTTTTCGACCCCTTACTGGATTGAAGCAGGAAGACGGTTGAAAGAGCTAGCATGGTCGGGGCAGGAAGCCAATGGTTTCCTGCCCTTTATTGCCCGGCAATAACTCGACGGGAAAACAGTCACTGGTGCCCCAGCGGAGTGAGTAAGGAGTAAACAAGGAGCTGTTCCCCTACGGCGATCGACCAAAAGTGGAACTATGATCAGGATGAAACTTCAATTATTAGCATACTCCCTATTATCTAACCTTAAACAGCAAGACCATGAAAAAGCAATTCCAATTCATACTAGTCACCCTCTTTTTAACCAGCCTCACCGCTTATGGCCAAGATAATGCCTTCATCACTACCTGGAGGGTAGGACAAGACAGTGTAGGAGACGGAGATCTGACCGTCACCATCCCTACCAGGAATTTAGACGATAACAATGATACTATTGTCTATGACTACACCGTGGACTGGGGGGATGGAACCATTGAACATAACCAGGCCGGGGACGCTGAACATACCTACACGAGTGCAGGAGAGAAAACCATTTCCATCACAGGCAATTTCCCCAAGATCTATTTTAACAATAACGATACAGGAGACAAGGACAAGATACAGGCCGTAAAGCAATGGGGCGATATCCAATGGACAAGTATGTTGGGCGCCTTTTATGGATGTAGCCACCTGGATGTAACCGCCACGGATATCCCCGACCTGTCAAATGTAACCAGCATGAGACAAATGTTCCATGGTGCCACCTCACTTAAAGGAAACGAGCATTTCAACCGCTGGGATGTGGGCAAGGTCACCGATATGAGGTGGATGTTCACTGGAGCCGGTAACTTCGACCAGGACATAGGGAATTGGGACGTAAGCAGTGTCACCGATATGCATGGTATGTTCGGTGGAGCCAGTAGCTTTGACCAGGACATAAGTAGTTGGAGGGATAAGGTAGGTAATGTCACCGATATGAGTTGGATGTTCCATGAAGCCAGTAACTTCAACCAGGACATAAGTGGTTGGACCGTAAGCAATGTCACCAATATGAGACAGATGTTTCATGGAGCCAGTAACTTCAACCAGGCCATAGGCAATTGGGACGTAAGCAGTGTCACCAATATGCATGGTATGTTCGCTGGAGCCAGTAGCTTTGACCAGGACATAGGCAATTGGGACGTAAGCAACGTCACCGCTATGGAGTGGATGTTCTGGGGAGCCAGTAACTTCAACCAGGCCATAGGCAATTGGGACGTAAGCAGTGTCACCAATATGCATGGTATGTTCATCGAAGCCACTGACTTCAACCAGGATATAGGCGGTTGGAACGTAAGCAATGTCACCACTATGCTTGCGATGTTCTGGGGAGCCACTAACTTTAACCAGGACATAGGCCGTTGGAACGTAAGCAATGTCACCACTATGAATAGTCTGTTCAGAGACGCCACTGACTTTAACCAGGACATAGGCAATTGGAACGTGGGCAAGGTCACCAATATGCGTTTTATGTTCCGGAACGCTGTTAACTTTGACCAGGACATAGGCGGTTGGGACATAAGCAATGTCACCCATATGGAAGCTATGTTGGACAGTAGTGCCTTGTCTGGGGCCAATTATGGGGCCACACTAAAGGGTTGGGAAGCCTTGCCCAGTACCCCCACAGGGATCACCCTGGGTGCGGCAGGGTTAACGTATGACTGTGATGGAGAAGAGTACAGGAAAGAGTTGATGAATACCCATAGCTGGGAGTTCGTTGGAGATGTCGAGGGAGACGACCAGGCTCCTGTGCTCATCTTGATTACAGCAGGGCTGACCCTATACCTGGATGAGGGTAGGGCTACTCTTGGCTTAGATCAATTAGATTATAGCGCTGAGGACAACTGTAGCGAATTTGAGGACCTGGTTTACAGTTTTGATGCCCCAGGCAGCATGACGACCAGGGAATTTAGCTTTGACGATCGGGGAGAACACACAGTGACCCTGTTTGTGAGCGATACCTATGGCAATGCAGCCAGCGAAGACCTGGCCGTACTGGTGGTCAATACCACAGATATTCTCAGCTTCTCAATACCCGGGCAAAGTGGGGAGACCGTGATTGATTATAGAGCCCACACCATTGACCTGGAAATGCCCTTTGGTACCGATTTGAGTCTACTGTCCCCCACGATCGGGTTATCTCCCGGGGCCAGCAGCAGTCCCGCCAGTAATTCAGTCCAGGACTTCACCAATACAGTCAGCTACACGGTGACCGCAGCGGATGGAATCACCCAACAAGTATGGAGGGTGAACGTTTCTTTGGCCGCACCGGGGCCCAGTAGCGACACAGACATTGTCAGTTTCACCTTTGCAGAGCAAACGGGTGATGCCGTGATTGATTATGAAAACCATACGGTGGTTATCGAGGTGGAGTTTGGTACAGTTTTAAACGGGTTGGTTCCAACGATCACCCTGCCAGGTGGAGCCAGCGCCAACCCGGAAAGTGGCGTGGCACGTAACTTCACCAGCCAGGTAAGCTATACGGTGACCGCAGGGGATGGCATCACCAAGGAAATATGGACGGTGACTGTGCTGAAAGATGCATTAGCAATGTCTTCCTCCCCCATGATCCCTACGGCTTTTACCCCCAATGGTGACGGTGCAAATGATCGCTGGATCATCGATAATCTCTCCGGGGATGCCACCATCAGGATCTACGACCGACACGGCACCATCATTTTCAGCTCCGATAACGGGTATATCCGTCCCTGGGATGGCACCTCTCGGGGAAGTTCACTGCCCGCCGGGTCCTACTTATATGCGATCCAGGATGGACCGAATACCTACAAAGGTACCGTGATTATCCTTTTATAATAATTCAATCAGCATAAAGACCTGGATTTACCCCCTAGTTGCAGCATGGTGCAACTAGGGGGCAATCTTGATGACAATATGATCTTAAAGCACAAGCAGAGGTTTGACACGACACTATCTGCTCTAAGCTTGTTGCGAAGTTGATTCAATCAAGGAAAACCAGTCCCTAATCACTTGTTTGATGTTTATCGCATAAATGCTGACGGTTTTCGCACAGCCATTCGCTCCATCCCTCGTTATGTTCGTGCTATTCATAAAAATTTAAATTTTAATAGGTACTTGGTTTTTCAACCCCTTCATGTTCGGAGCATGAGTACGGTGGAAAAGCCAGGGGGCTGGAGCAGGTAGCCATTGGCTTTCTGCCCCAGCAATAATCGATCACGAAAATTTCAATTTTAACTGTCTTCCTATTATTTATCTAAAAAGACCAAAGACTATGAAAAAACAATTACAATCAACATTACCTGTTCTCTTTATAGTATTGGCGAACCTTACCGGTTATGGCCAAAAACAGGGAGAAGAATTTGTCATTTGGGGCATCCGGTACAAAATTTCGCAAACCATTACCAGTGGCATTGCAGCCTATCCAGAATTACGTCGTCCAGGCGCAGTAACGGTCGTAGGCTATATCGGTGTCGCAAAAGAGGTGACCATCCCCGCAATGGTTTCCTACCAAGGTGGCGAATACGGCGAATACTTGGTGACCGAGATTGGCGATAATGCTTTTAGGGCAAAAGGATTGACCAGTGTGACCCTACCTAGCACGTTGACCGCTATTGGCGATTATGCTTTTGATAAGAACCACTTGACTAGTGTAACCATAGGAAACAATGTTATCAGTATTGGGAGAGATGCTTTTTACGGTAATCAATTGACCAATGTCACTATAGGAAACAGTGTGACCAGTATCGGGGAATATGCTTTTGCCTTGAACCAATTGACCAATGTCACCATAGGAAACAATGTGACCAGTATTGGGAGCCATGCCTTTGCCTATAACGAATTGACCAGTGTGACCCTACCCAACAGTGTGACCCGTATTGAGGTCGCGGCTTTTGCCGTGAACCGATTGACCCATGTGACCATACCGGGCAGTGTGACCCATATTCCGAATTATGCTTTTCATAGAAACCAGTTAACGAGTGTGACCCTACCCAACAGCTTGGAAACTATTGGGACCCATGCTTTTCATACAAACCAGTTAACAAGTGTGACCCTACCCAACAGCTTGAAAACTATTGGGAACAGTGCTTTTTGGCATAACGATTTGACCGAGGTGACCCTACCCGGCAATGTGACCGAGATTGAT
>JANQLQ010000118.1 GCA_028280565.1 Fulvivirga sp. | reverse complement strand
ACGAGCATAGCCATAGTTACATAAGTCTTTTTGCAACGCAGAGATCCCGCAAAAGATACCCCGGATTGGCCGTTATTTGAGGCTTGACATGACACTAGTCCATAATCCAGGTTGAAAAATGTCGAGCATGTTTTTGGGGCATAGTGCCTGGCCGTTTTGTTCAAATTTATACCCGCCAAATACCTTGCGCTAAGTAATGGTGTTATCCGTCGTTTGTGAAAGCAACGAACCCGAAAAAAGTAAGAGAAGTAGTGTGAGAGTAGATTTGTTCATAATTCGGAAACATTTTTTTAACCTTTGGCGAAGTTAAAGCCAGCAAGGACAAAAACAGATTTTCGGAAACAACCCCCTGTGATAGTGCAACTTAATTTTTAGATAATAGGGATACCGATCATAAAGGCCGGGCTTGATGGCCTCTTAAAGCTATCAACCGTCATTAATGTATTCATCATGGCTGCCTAACTGTAGGATAACAGTCCTTTCCTACCTTCCTGGAAACCCAAATTGATCAGTTATGAAAACAACTTTGACCTTTATTTGCATTTTATTGTCCAGTTTTTTTGTCGCACATGCACAAACTCCCACGGTAGGGGGGTGGAACGTGTATTATGGCCATCTTCACAACCACACCAGTGATTCTGATGGAGAAGGCACCCCGGCAGATGCCTACACACATGCCCGCGATGTGGCCGGCCTTGACTTTATGGGAATTTCAGACCATGCTATCATGATTAGTTCAAGTGAATGGAGCAACCTGAAGAACACCGCCAACGATTTTAACGCAGATGGATCGTTTGTTACTTTCTGGGGATTCGAGTGGAGCAGTAACTTTTTATACGGTCATGTGACCGTGGTCAACACAGAAGATTACACTACTGTGCTAAAAGATTTCACTTTTGCCGCCCTGAATGACTGGCTTAACCCACGCGAGGGTATAGCGTTTTTCAATCACCCGGGCCGGGAAGACAATGGTCTTGAGTTTGAGCATTTTGAATTCCCGCCTTCAGACCGCTTTGTAGGAATAGAGCTTTGGAATAAAGGCTCTGGCTTCGAGGAGTATTACTACAATGACGGTTACTTTGACAATGACCGTGAGCGGGGGTATTTCGATGAAGCTTTACAAAGAGGGTGGAAGATCGGTGCTACCGGTGCCCACGACCATCATGGCCGCTCTTGGGGAGAAACAGATATGGCTATGGCCGTTCTTTCTAATTCTCTTACCCGGGAAGATCTTTATGCTGCTTTTAAAGCCAAGCGGTTTTACTCTACGGAAGATCGAAGTATAGCAATGTCGGTACAGCTTAACGGGAGCGAAATGGGATCTACTGTAGTAGGGGGTAACCTTCAGCAAATACGTATCCAAGCCTTTGACCGACAAAGTGAGAATTTCACACGCGCAGAATTGTATAGAAACGGTGTGCTTTTCTACACTTGGCCCATAAACACGACAAACGTAGATATCTCTTACGATATTACTACTACGGGTGGAGAATTTTACTATGTGAAAGTAACACAGCAAGATGGTGACGAGGCCATTTCTTCCCCGGTATTTATCGAAGGCGATGGTGCCGGTGTGCCGCCCCAGGTGGCTTTGCTGAATCCTAGCACGGGAAGCCGGTTTACCAATGGCACCTCGATCTCCCTGCAAGCAGATGTTGTAGATGTAGACGGCACCGTAAGCCAGGTGAGTTTTTACAACGGCGCTCAAAAATTGGGAGAGTCGCTTACGAGTCCTTATAATTTTGTTTGGGAAAATGTGACGCCGGGCGCTTACCAGTTGCTGGCAAGGGCTACGGATAACACGGGTAATATAAAGGCGTCGGAAGCAGTACATGTGGTGGTAGAAGCTTCCAATTCGATCACCGTAAGTTCGCGTGTAAACCATAAGAACGACGATGCGGAGCAGGGCTGGACAGGAATTATGTATCGAACGAGCTCTGATTTAGAACTGGTGAATGACGGGTGGCGAAATGGCAATCAACGAGTAGGTATGAGGTTTAAGGACCTAAATATCCCGCAAAACGCCATGATCAATAATGCCTATATACAATTCACTTGTAACGAACCGGGATCCAGGTCTACAAACGTCACCCTATGGGGCGAGAGCACGGATCATGCACGGTCATTCGGGGCCCAGAATATTTCCAGCCGGCCGCTCACCTCTAGCGGTGTTGACTGGTCCATAGAACCATGGTCCATTCCCGGTGAAGCGGGGCCTAAGCAAAGGACCCCGGACCTGAAAAATGTGGTGCAAGAGATCGTGAGCCGCCCCGGATGGAGCTTGAATAGCGCCATGGCATTCGTAGTGAGGGGAAAAGGAAGAAGAACAGCCGAATCTTATGATGGGTCTTCTGAAAGAGCCCCGCTTTTAGTAGTGGAATACACTACGTCCGTTACACCGACAGTTGTTCCAGCAGCACGTGTGGCTTCTGTGACGGAAGACGCCGTGGAGAACGAATTGCCAGTAGATACCCAGGGGATTATTGTTTATCCTAACCCCTTTGGCGTAGTGATCAACGTTTTACTCCCTGTCAAAGAACAGGCTTCTGTTACCTTGTACAATATGAACGGCCAGGTCATGACCAGCATGATGGCAGATACCAACGAATTTAACCTGGATACTTCGGAGCTTGAGAAAGGTGTTTACATTCTTTCCATCGTCACTAGGGATGAAAAGATCACACGAAAATTGATCAGGGACTAGTGTCATGTCACATCTACTTTGACGGTAAAAATAGTTTTTTTATTTTTGGTTAAAACCATGAAAAAATACAAGGTCACCTTAACGCAAGAAG
>JANQLQ010000095.1 GCA_028280565.1 Fulvivirga sp. | reverse complement strand
AGGGGCTGGGTTGTGCGTTTAGCGGGGAAAATGAGCTTGGTTGCTGGCGCCCTTTTCTTTTGTTTCGTTTTCTTTTGGCGCGCAAAAGAAAATGAAAACTGGACTTAGAACCGCTAAATCCAGCGTATACTGCTCATTGCGAGGTTCCCATTACCCGAAACATCTTAAAAATATAGCTTAACTTATCAAGATTAGACGTTTACTATCAAAACTAATTTTCAAGCACACCCAATGCAATAAAATGCCATCAATCAAGAATCCTTTTTGTTTTTAACCTGCTCTACCCTTTCCGGCCCCGCATCAGTTGCTGGATAAAAGAATTAGATACTTCTAACTTTCCTTCAAGATTTTGATTTAACGCTCTTATCTTCTCAAGTTCATCGAGTGTTTTACCATGCTGCTCTAGCAACGTATGAAAAGTTTTCTCCGGGGCATTTTTAAATGCTTGCTCATACAGTTGCAGATCGGGGCGGGCGGCTGTATTATTGGGCTTTTCTTCTATGACAGGTATTTCCCCATTCTCATCAGAGAATAATATTTTCAAAGGCACCTGCAAAACTTCAGCGATCGCCGGCAGTAAATCACTACTTGGTGAGGAATTCCCATTCTCCCAAGCCGATAGTGTAGCGGTTCGAAAACTTATACCCGCCAATTGACTGATCCGTTCGATGAAGTCTGATTGCGTTAAACGTAATTTTTTACGGTAAACAGCAATATTTCTTCCTAAACGAGTTTTCATTTTCAGAAATATCGTATATTTTGGATAAATATTAACAGATAAAACAAAAAAATGTGTCTTGGCTTTATAATTTGAGTTTGAATATACGAAAATCATTAGATATTAATGAACCTATAATTCGCTATCATTTTTTACCTAAACCAATAAATACCATGAACATCAATGTCGAGAGCCCCATGCCCAGGCTATCTTTTCACTCTGCACAGCGTTCGGAAGCCGTACTCAAAGTATATGACAAGATCAAAAGGATCCCTTTCTGTTGGTTAGCAGAAGAGGAGTTGGAATCAAATTATCCGCAAGGACGTATATCGGATACGATTTCATTTACTAGGAAAGGGAATACAATCCGTTTTATCCAATGGCCTACAGACGTAGTAGCTGAAATTGTATTTTAATTAAAGTATGATCTTAAAGTGGCGCTGAACGATATCTTGGATAAGTTTTTTAAGCTGGAAGAACTGATCAGCAGGCAGCAATCGGGTTCACCGGAAGAATTGTCAAAAACGCTGGACATCTCTAAAAGGCAAGTGTTGAATTACGTACGCGCCCTTGAAAAGCATACTAAACAGCGAATTACCTACAACAGGAAATTACAAAGCTATGTTTTTAAAAGCGCGGGTATGCAAAAGAAGGTCTTGGATGAGAAGCCTTAAATGCCTGCCAAAATATTCGTTCATCGAATAGCCACGGGTAAACTAATGATGGGTGAATGTAAGATTGAAAGTTCGCCCATGGGTCTTTTTTATATCCTAGTCATTTTTTGCCTTTGGATAGTTAAGCTGTGCCTGCATCAACCGCTCATGTAAGGGTTTGATGTAAGATGTAACAAAGGCGTAAGATAAATTTATTATCCTGCTGTTTCTTCCACAGCTTTCTATCATCTAAGCCTTTCAATACTTACTAAACCTTATTCGTTCGAGAGCACGAGTCACGCTGCAACCAAATTACAAGGTCCCGGCCTTTAAAGGACCTCGAGCCCTTACCAGGACATTACCCTCCCCGTAGTAAAGCTATTTTCCGGGACCGATCAACCGAGTTATAAAGATTCGACCCTGCCAGGTTGAAAGAGTATTTTCACTAATTCCTAATTATTTAGTCTCCAATTAATTAGATTTATATTCCATTTCCTAAATCAATACTAATTTTCCGGTCTATGAAAGGCGAATTGAAACGTTTCTCACGCTTAACTCTCTGCTGCTTAATACTATCTATCCCAGGTGTATTCGCGCAGGAAGGTGGTAAGTACGCGAAAATACTACAAAAAGCGGATGCCCAGTACGAAGTAGGCAACTATATTAAGTCTAATAAAATACTTAATAAATTTAAAAGTAAAATTATTAAGAAATACGGGGCACAGAATCAACACTTACCACTGTACTATGTCAGGCGTGCTAAATTTAACCTGGCCGAAGGTTTATTGCTTGACTTTGAAAATTCCATCCAGCAGGCTGTTGACGCTAGTAAGACTATTTATGGTGAAACTTCAAAACGCCATGCGGTCACCCTACTCGACATAGGAGAGATACTGGCCTTTTACGGCGACTTTGTAAGGTCAGAGGAAAATGTTCGGCAAGCACAAAAGACCTTAGAAGCTTCGGAAGCGCTTGACGATAAACTAAAGGCCCAGGTAGACCTAACGTTGGCCATGGTACTAACCGGTCGTGGGTTCTACACCCAAGCGCTGGCTTCGATCGACGAAAACATAGACTATTTCAGTTCCAGGGCCGTCACTAAAGAGTCTTACCTTGATGACAAAGGACGCCTGCAAAGCCGTAAGCTACCGGAAGAAGAAGTACAGGAAAGGCTACGTGACTATGCTAGGTTATTGACCCTCAGGGCCAATGTTTTTAGAAAAAGAGGAAGCTACAATGAAGCAAACACCGCTTTTAGCGAAGCTAAACGTTGGATTGATAAGAACCTAGGTAACACAAGCATTGAATACGTGAAGAACCAGTTGGATTTTGGGCAATTCTTATTAGAGAATGGGCTGCGTGACTTCAGTAACAGCGATGTAAAAGAGGAAAGATTTGACAAAACATTAAGCCAGCTAAAAAAACAACACGAAGAATCCCACTACCTGGCCTTTGAGCTATACGAATTGCTATTAAAACAATACTTGGCAAATAATAACAACGCTAAATACAGGGGGCTAAACATTGAGTACGAAAAAGCGATCAAACGAAATTTCAAGAGGAACAGCCTGCACTATATCAACCTGGAAACTGTAGAATTTGATTCTCGCCTAAGCAAAGCCAAGACCAGGAACCTAGAAAGCAAGGCGGCCATCCAAGCCAATAACAGTGCATTGCCTCCCTACCATCAAAAACGTATTGATATCATAGATTTCCTTTACCGCCTAGCCTTGCAAAATAAAAATTATGTAGCCGCCGAAACGAATCTCAATGACATCCTAGAGATCAAAAAACACCTTTACGGCCAGGAATCACCAGAGTATCATTTGACGAGAATAAAGCTGGCGAACTATTACGTAGACTTTACCGATAAGATCAAAGAAGCAGAGGCCATTTACAAAGAAAGCTATTTTGGATTAGTGGAAGAGCAGATCGATACCTGGCATAAAGACTTTGTAAACATTCAAAACCACTTAGCAAAGTTTTATGAAAGTACAGACCAGTACGACCTCGCCATGGCAGCGGTAGATAAGGCGAGCGACGGGGCTGCCTTAAAGTTCTCCCCGGATGATCCGGCTTACGCCGAGGCGCTGAATAATGAAGCACAACTTTACCTCAAGCTGGCTGATTATGATAAGGCTGAAAACAGCCTCAACAAATCGTTGGACATTTTCGAAGACTACAGGAAAGATGAAAGCTGGGTGGTGGAATATGTCAATACCCAAGCGACACAAGCGGAGCTAAAAGTAATACAGGGTCTTTTTGACGATGCTGAGAACATCATCAATCGTTCAAAAAAGGCTTTGAAAAAAGCGGATAACCTGTCCAGTTACAACGACCTGGCCTCGCAACAAGGACTGGCCAGGGTTTACATGCCTTTGGGCAGGTTCAGGGAAGCAAAGGAGCTTTTAAACAATCTTGTAGCGCAGTATGAATCTCGATACGGGACAAATTCAAGACGCTTGATCCTTCCGCTGGTCTACCTGGGACAACTGGAACTAGTAGAGGGAGAGTATACAAAAGCAGAAAAAACCGCGCGTCGCGCCAATACTATCGCAGCCTCGATCTATGGAGAAAACTCGTCGAAAGTAGCTCCTACTCTCTCCCTGCTGGCAGAGGTCTATACCAGTATTGGCGACTATCAAAAAGCACGGAGCAATACCGAGATCGCTATTAAAATACAAGAAGCACAGTTTGGTCGCCAGCATGTGGATGTTGCCAAATCGCTCACACAGCTAGGCCTGATACGGTTTTACAAAGGAGATGACCTGTCAACGGTGGAAAAGATCATTGAAGAAGCACGGGACATCATTGCTAACAAACTTGGGAATAGGAATCCTACGTATGCAGATATCCTTACCGACCTCGCCAAGATCTACGTTTCGGAAAGACGTTTTGATGACGCATTCAATTCACTGACACTGGCAGAAAACATATGGCTTTCAAAGGCGGGACGACGAAATAACGTGAATGTAGCCGGCATTTATTCCCTCATAGGGGATATCCACTACCTCCAGCGCAGGTATGATAAAGCCGAAGAAGAATACGAGAAGTCCAAAAAGATCTACCAAAATAAATTCAACAAAAATCATCCTGAATATGTAAAGATCCTCTCAAAGCTGAGTAAGGTATACTACATGGAAGGCGATAGCAAGAAATCCAGGAATTACATCGAGGAAGCGTTGGCTAATCATAGGAACTTCATTCGGGCTTTTTTCCCGGCCCTCAGCGAGCGTGAAAAGGCTAAGTTTTGGAATACCATCCGCCCCGATTTTGAATTTTACAATACTTTGGCATTCAAGTTAATGGATGAAGATAAAAAGGTGATCGGCGACGTTTATAATAACGCACTGCTCACCAAGGCGATCTTGCTTAATTCTTCGATCAAGACCCGGGAGCGAATCGCCAATAGCAATGACCAGGCGCTGAAAGACATGTACAACAACTGGCTCTTCAAAAAGGAAGAGCTTACCCACGTGTTATCCATGAGCTTGGAAGAATGGCAAGAAAACGGGATAGACCCGGTAGCCCTGACGAACGAGGTAGAGCAGGTTGAAAAAGAACTAAGCCAGAGATCGGAACTATTTTCGCAGAGCTTTGAAAACAACACTATTGTTTGGGAAAATGTCCAGGATGCGCTCAAACCAAACGAAGTAGCCTTGGAAATGGTAAGGTACCGGTATTTCGATCATGTATTTACAGATTCCGTGGTCTATGCAAGTATGTATGTCAAAAAGAAAAAAGAACAGGCGCTCCCGGCAGTAGTACTCATGGGGAACGGTAAAGATTTGGAAAACAAGTTTTTTAAGTTTTACAGGAACAGCATCACGTTCCGTGTACCTGACCCCTACAGCTATGATGCTTACTGGAAACCCTTGAGAGAAGTATTGGGTGCCTATTCCACTATTTACATGTCCGTAGATGGGGTTTACAACCAGGTCAACCTAGAGGCCATCCCTATTGGCGATGGTAAGTACGTTATTGACAACTCCAATATCGTGCTAGTAAGTAACACGAAAGATATCTGGACCCGTAAGACGAGGACCCGGGCGATACAGCAAGAAAAACGGGCCTCTATGTTTGGCAACCCAGAGTTTTACCTTACTGCCAGCACTGGGGATATCAGCGCCCTTCCGGGCACCGAAGTAGAAGTGCGTGAGCTTAAGAACCTCCTACGGACCAAAGGCTGGACCACCGATTCGTACACGGAAACAAATGCCAGTGAAGACCAGATCAAAAGACTTAAGAATCCAAAAGTATTTCACATTGCCACCCATGGTTTCTTTACCCCGGAGGAGCAGATCACCGAGTCGCAACGCCTAGTGCAAAGTGAAAATGCCGTGGCACAAAATTCTTTGCTCCGTACCGGGCTTTTGCTCACCGGGGCAGGGGACCTACTCCAGAAGAGTAGCTTTAACTATAATGCGGAAAGTGGCATACTCACGGCCTATGAAGCCATGAACTTGAATTTGGACCAGACTGAACTTGTTGTACTCAGCGCCTGCGAAACCGGGCTAGGGGAGCTCGCTGTAGGTGAGGGTGTTTACGGCCTGCAGCGCGCCTTTCTCGTAGCCGGGGCAAGGGTACTGATCATGAGCCTTTTCAAAGTGGACGACACCGCTACGCAACAACTTATGACCAAATTTTACAGGAAATGGCTGGAAACAGGCCAAATGCGGGAATCTTTTATCAACGCAAAGAAGGAATTACGTAATCAATACCAAGACCCGATATTCTGGGGATCCTTTATCATGATAGGTTTAGATTAACAGCGATTAAGTGTAAGATATCAAACCCCTCACAATATTCAAGAGCTACCCAGCACGGTATAGATCTTTTTCTCCAGCGCCACAGCAGCAGCCTTGTTGAGCGTAGTAAACCTTACGATCACCTCCATCTCCTCCCCTGTATCTTGGGCCATCTCCATTTCCACACCTTCGGCGGGGATGCACCAGGGATCGTTAAGTACTGTATTCCTGATCTTTTTTAACACCCTGGTATCACCCGTGGGTATCTTTAACCCCAGGCTCATTTCTTCTACTGTGAAGCGGGTATTGGCAACATTTGGGATCGTAGCTTTTTTGGCCAAGAACGGGCTACGAAGGTGTAATTTTCGGCGAATCTTACTAAAAAACTTGATCATAACAATCCCTCATCTTTTAGTGCACGGGTTATAAAAGGATGTACGTAAGGATCGATCATCCAGATCCCGGAGGCTTTCTCCTGAATTATACCCGCCCGGGCCATGGCCTGTATCAAGGTTTGTAAATAGGGGCGATCCAGCCCATCGATCCTCAGCATTTTTTCCAGGTCCAGCCTTTTGTGTAAGATGAACTGGACCAATATCATGGCCCACTCATCGCTTATTTCTTTAAGGACAGATAGTGAGGGGGATTCCGGTTTTTTGATCACCAAAGTATCCTTGGAAACATGCGTAACGTTGGCAAGCCAGCCATTTAATGCTACGCCGGGGTTCCCTTCACTATAATCAAAGTATCGGTTGAAAAGATTAGCCATACGCACATCATTTAACAGTTCTCCCGCCTCCCGGTACCCCACGGCCAATCCACTGGAATTGTGCCGTTTGATCACCAAGTCTTTGAGCCTCTCTGCGTCAAAGGGTTGGAAACTGATGATCTCGATAAACCGGGTGCCAAAATCCATGAGCTGGTTGATCAGCTTATAAGCATGCGGATTCATGTTCACTACAAATAATATCTTGTGGCTGAACTCATCAATCAATGTCAATACATGCCGGATGGCTTCCAAACCTTGCCCGGATCGCTCCCAAAAAAGTTCTAGGTCGTTGATGATCAGCATTGTACCTTGGGGCAATGATCCCAAGATCTCTCGTGAATCACCGGTGCGCTGTACCCCCCTGGCCAGTGCCAAATCAAAAGCTCCAGTACTTGCCGCACCCTGCAACGGCGGGAATACAGAATAGCTATGCTGTGCCTTAACGACATGTTTTTCCTGGTGTTTACAAAATGCGGTCTTCCCCTCATTCCTCTCTCCCAGGACAAGCACCCCGCCGTAGTACCCTGACCTATACCGATGTACCGCGCTTTTGAACATCCCTTCCTCTTGCTTCCGCTCGATCCAAAAGTCCTCTCCTATATTGGATTTTCCATTGTACAGGCTTGTGTAGTAATGCGGCAAAGTGTCTAATACCTGTGGCAGCGGGCTCACTTTATCACGAATATCTAACATCCTGCCCGTCACTGATACTAGCTTTTTATCAGTATTCAGCGTTTTGGCGATGAGTATCCCCTCGCTCCTGCTGTAAAACAACCGGGTAATGGCCTGCTGGAACAGCTCCTTCAAGCGCTCCGTCAGTGTATTTACCCCTACGATCACCCTTTTCCCTTGGTAGGTCCTCAGCCCATACCCAAAGTTTCTCGCGCTCTCCTCGATGTTGTAGGGGTTAAGAGGGTTAAATGTCTGGCCGAACCGATCTCCTGATTCTTGGGAATAGCTCTTTACTGCCGCTGTAATTTTTTCTTTTTCCTGGTCCAGCTTTTGAACACATTCCTTAAGAATATCCCCTTTATCCCTAGGGTCTCCGCCGGGTTGTGTATTCTCTAAGTTAAATTTTGTTAAGTGTATAATATCCTTCGAAGTGTAAACGGAACGCTTGAGGGTTTCCACAGTCTGTTCCATTTTTTCTTCCACCGGCGATATATAATGTGTTTTAACAAAATACTCAGCCATTTTTGACACCGGTATAGACACCACCTCGGTATCCAAATGCTTTTTGTCCATAACAGACCGGGAGTATACCTCGAGCTCTTCCGGCATTTTTGATACCAGGTCTAACATGCGCGAGGTGTGAGCGTCAAACCCTTCGGCGATCGTTCTTTCAAAATCGGTGTCGATACTTGTTTTTAAAGCTTTCCCGTTGTCCAGCCGGCCCACCTGGTCGCTGATCTTATCCAGCTCTTTGAGAAGCTTTAACTGGACAGTCTGCTCAAGCTCACGGTTAAATTCCTCGTTCAGCGCTTCCATTCGATTTTTACCCGACTCCACCGAAAGCTCCATCAGCAGCTTATTGACCAAAGTCAACAGTTCCGTGTTGTACTCTTCAGCAAATTGCAACACCTTTTCCCGTTTCTCACGATAGTAACTTGCCTTGCGTCCCCGTGATTGAATGTACTTATTGATATCCAGCCGGTCCAGGTCATTCGACATTTGCTGTAAGTTTTTGCGGGCCTCCAGCTTAAGCCTACCTAAGAAAATAGATTTATACGCTTGCTTTTGCCGGATACGACCGGCCACATCTTTTTCCAATAACTCCAGCGCCCCCCATACCTCGTCTTGTAAAGATGATCCTTGGTTCTCAAATTTTTCCAAGTAGTCGATCAGGGTGTTAGTGATACGCCGTATTTCGTCGTAAAACTCAAAAGCTTCTACCCTAAACTTACTTAACAAATGATCCAAGAACACGTAACGATTCCTAAGTTGATAATGACGCGCTACCTGTTGCAGTAGAACATGGTGTGTGATCGGCCGACCCACAAAGAAATGCTTAAATTTTTTCCATCGCTTGAAACCCCTAAGTGAGAATGTGTCTTGTTGATGGATCGCAAATTCTTCTTTTTGATAGCTTACTTTTAGCTTTTTGGGGTATTGTTTAAAATCATTCTCTATTTTATCGATATACCATTGAATACCTTCTCCCAGGTACTTCGTTTCCAAAGGCACACGTACCTCCTTTAACTCATGGGAAAACAATGTATTTATCTTGTAGATCGTATCATTTTTAAGTTTATCAAGGGCCTTTTTCTTACGGTATTGTTCTTTTACTTTGTCAATTTCCTGCAGGCCATTCTTGACCAATACGACACGCTCCTGTAGGGTATGGAGTAGTTGCAAGTGGTCTACCAGCAGGTCTTGAAAGCCTTTTTTGTAAAATACCTCGAGCGCTTTGGTGTTATTAGTATCAGTTTTGGTCACAGCCAACGCTACCTCTTTATGCGGAGATGGCTTTAAAGGAGGGAATTCCATCACTACCTCTTCACTCTGCTGGGAAGTACGTCCTTGGCGGGCGGGAAAAACTCCTTTTTTCTCAAAATTTGATGAAGAATTAACTAGCAGCACCGACCCTAGCTGGTCTAGCATGTCATTTACTTGCCCATAATATTTGTCAAAGTCCAGGTATTTCTGGTCAGGTATTCCATAAATGACCAAGTCTGTACTCCCCGATTCCTCTGCGATCCATTCATTCCCAGTACGTTTCTTAAACTGGTTATTAAGTACTTTTACCTCTACATCCACCCGGTAGTTTTCTATGATCTCACGGGAAGCCCGGTAGACATATTCCTCCTGGTCATCGAAAGGATTGATGATCAGCAAGCGGGTTTGGGACTCTTTCCAAATGCCAGAAGCGGTAATATTACGCACTAGGTTGATGGCTAGGGCCAAGTTGGCATCCTCTCCCTGCCACCAGATGTCGATCGTTCTTTTATTTCCAAACCCTTTATCCTTTTTATGATCTAGGAAGATGGAATTAAAATTATTTTTCTTGAAACCGTTAAGGGTACGAACGAAATGCTCCCTGTTCCTCGGCTCACGGCTCCATCCCATCAGGATGGTATTAGGCTGTATCCCGGGGAAACCAAAAACCCGGCTTACCTCATCCATCCCACTGTATACGTCATGACAATAGAAACGATGACTGAAGTACCCCGTGGTTTGGTCCTTCTGATCAAGCAATGACCAAGGCTCCATAGGGCCTTTTTCTTGGGTTTCGATTAACTCAAAGCCTGATAAAATCCCCAATTGGCCGGATATTGCCTTCCCGATATCCATGAGGTGCTTCCTGCTGGACGCATTCGCCCCGAACAAAATGATATTGGGGCGCCAGTTTCTATGATGCAGCTTGCCACCACTTAGGCTTGATAACCCCCTTCGTACTAAAGAGGCCCATACTCCATGCCAGGCATCACCGGATTCCAGGGTAAGCTCTTTTCGTTTAAGGTAGAGGAAAAGCAGCCCCAAAATGAGAACAGCCCCGATCATAGCGACAAAGTCAAGCTGGATCATGACCAAGATACAGGCCAAGGCGCCCACCAAGCTCATCCAGCCCGGCACCTTAAACTCGGGCCGGAAATCAGCGCTGGTCCAAGACTCAAAAGCTGCGCTGATGTTAAGAAAGCCGTAGGTGGTAATAAAAAAGATAGAGACGATCCGCGCGATAACATCCAGCTCCCCGATCAGTATACCAGCTTCTGCGATGACGAAGGTGAGCAGCAAGGCATTCCTAGGCTCGCTAGAAGGTCCATAGCCCTTGGCGAAAAACTTAGGGGATATCTTATCTACCGCCGTAGCTTGTAGTATTCGCGGAGCCCCAAGGATACTCCCCAATGCTGAAGACAGGGTAGCCCCCCAAATCCCCGCCACCACCAACTCGGGGATCCATGCGATCTTAAGCAACACCCCCGGGTCATTCGCCAGTAGCTCCTTGTCCACCGTGTATGACAAGAAAAATGAAAGAAATACATAGACCACCAAGCCCACTACTATCGCCATAATGGAGCCGCTTGGAATCGATTTTTTAGCATCTTTAAGGTCGCCGGACATAGAAACACCCGCTTCGAAGCCTGTTACCGCCGGGAAGAATATCCCAAAGAGCACCATCAGGGGAAGAGTAGAGCCCGTGTCGCTTAAAAGCGGGGCCTCGGGCACATAGTCATGGGAGCCAAAAAAGATGGACATCAACGATAATATAATGGCGGCTAGGATAAAATACTGTGTCTTGATCGCCAACGAGGTGCTGATAAAGGTAAGCGTGGTCACGGCGATCAGCACTAAAGTGCCCGTCAGGCGTACATTCGTGATGCCCGTGTCCCACCCCCAGTAGCTGAGGAAGCTTTCTGAAAACCCAATAAGGTATAAGCTTACGCTAAAAGAAAGCCCTACAAAAAGGGCGAGGCCCAGTGTTCCTCCTATGGGCAAGCCCAAGCTGCGCGATATCATGTAATACGTACCCCCGGCTTCCACCTTTTTATCCGTGGCAATGGAAGATACGCTCAAGCCCGTGGTCACTGAAATAATGTGAGCGACGATAATGATCCCAATAGTAGCCCACAGGCCTGCTTCTCCTACGATCATAGGAAGTCGCAAGTACATGATCACACCAAGTATCGTCAGAATAGAAGGTGTAAATACGCCCCCGAAGGTCCCAAACTTATTACTCTTTGCCATTTAGGTAAAAATATAAATATATTCCGTAGTTTAGACTTAGGCTCAACGGGTAGCAATATAAACTATTTATTCTTTTTCAGCTATTCCGTATTTTTTGGCTTCAATTACGAAAGCAGATGGAAGCACTTAATGCTTACACGGAGGCGATCGCCATATCACTGGTGGTCATTATCTCTTATATTTTTAGCGCTATCTCAAAAAAGACGGGCATTCCCAGTGTTTTGCTCTTGATCCTCTTAGGTTTTGGAGCGCAGCAGTTCTTATTAAAGATTGAAGTAGACCTGTCTGAGCTGATCATGGAAGCGCTAGAGCTACTGGGTATCATCGGGTTGATCATGATCGTGCTTGAGGCTGCCCTAGACCTAAAATTGGAAAAAGAAAAGCGGCCTATCCTGGTAAAGTCGTTGATCGTGGCTTTGTTATCCTTGGTATTGACCACCTTGGCCATCGCACAAACCCTGCACTATTTTGTGATCGATGATTTCTATAAGGCCATGATGTATGCCGTGCCGCTCTCTATCTTGAGTAGCGCCATTATAATCCCCAGCGTGGCAGGTCTTGTACCCATTAAGAAGGAGTTCATGATCTATGAAAGTACCTTTTCCGATATATTGGGGATCATGTTTTTCTACTTTTTGATTGGCAGCGCTGATTCCGAAACCACCGGCGAGGTAGTAGGAGAAGTATCCGGGAGCATCCTTATCACGGTAGCACTATCTTTGATCATCAGTTATGGCATGGTATTGCTGTTGCAAAACCTCCAATCCAAGGTGAAGTTATTCTTCCTGATCTCGGTATTGGTTTTGCTTTATGCGGTGGGTAAGATGTTCCACCTATCTTCCTTGCTGATCATCATGGTTTTCGGCTTGGTTTTAAACAATTCAGAGCTATTTTTCAAAGGGAGGCTGAAGTCATTGTTGAAAAAGGAGTCCTTAACTAGGATCTTAGAAGATTTTCATATCGTTACGATGGAGTCGGCATTCGTGGTCCGAACTTTTTTCTTCGTGATCTTTGGAATGACCCTAGATTTCTCCGGGCTGAGCGATCTTACGGCCATCTACATCTCGTTGGCTATCTTGGCCATTACGTTCTCTATTCGCTATGCCATGTTAAAGGGCATCGTGCGGAAAAATATTTTTCCCATTGTTTGGATTGCGCCACGGGGCTTGATCACCATACTATTGTTCTTTTCTATCCCTGCTACGTTTCAAGATGAAAGTTTCAATTCTTCGATCTTGCTCATCGTCATACTCGCCACCAGTTTTATCATGTCGGGGGCGCTGATCGGCAACAAGGAAGACCTGGAGGAAAAAGATGAGTTGAATTTCGAGGATTGGGAAGAACTGGATAAAGAAATTGCCGAGCTTACAAAAGAATGATTTCCGAATGTCGAGCGAAAGAAAAAAGGAGAACTGGAAAGAAACTCTTTTCGAGATCATTTTCGAAGCAGAAACGCCCCTAGGCAAAGCCTTCGACGTAGTGCTGCTGATCGCTATCCTCTTGAGCGTTTTAGCAGTTACCCTAGAAAGTGTCGAGAGCGTACGCGCTGACTATGGTGCCTTACTGTATGCCATAGAATGGGTCTTTACTATTTTTTTCACGATCGAATACATCATTCGTATTATGATCGTCCGTAGGCCCTGGCGTTACGTAAGAAGCTTTTTCGGTATCGTAGACTTGCTATCGATCATACCCACCTACCTGAGTATTTTCATCTTAGGGGCCCAATCATTGTTAATTGTGAGGAGTATTCGCCTGCTAAGGGTTTTCCGGGTGCTGAAAATGATGCGTTTTTTGGGCGAGGCTTCGCAACTTACCCGTGCCTTAAAAGCCAGCCGGGCTAAGATCATCGTATTCATTGGTGGGGTTTTCGCACTAACAGTGATCATGGGTACACTCATGTACATGATCGAAGGCGCTGAAAATGGGTTTACAAGTATCCCCAGGAGCATATACTGGGCCGTGGTTACGTTGACCACGGTAGGATATGGCGATATTGCCCCGCAAACTCCCTTGGGCCAGGGACTAGCTACCATTATTATGATATTTGGATACGGCATCATCGCTGTACCCACAGGCATTGTCACCGCTGAAATGACACAAGGCCGGAGCTTTGTGAAACCCACCGACAAGGTATGCCCGAAATGTGGCAAGCCCGGCCATGACGATGAAGCCCTATTTTGCAAGTTTTGCGGGGGGAAGCTGTGACCAGGAAGTTTCTAAGTCACTAACCTAAAGATATAGCGCCAACCCTTCGAAATACTATTTTGCTCCCAATATGCGGAACGGGAGCATAAAAATAGCCTCGATCAGTTTGAACACCCCACCTACGGCAATCCCTAACAACCTGAAGGGAAGGGAAATAAGCCAGATAATAGGAAAAAGGAATAACAATATAAGGGCTATGGGCCAACATAAAACCAACAGGATGCCCCAAAGTATGACGGAAATAAAAAATCTCATAAGTAAGCTTTTGACCTAGTATATAGGAACGGATAATCTTACGAAAAAGATACCCTTTGTTTACCGGTAACATTTTCCAAGGATTATTATTGACCTGGGTAGTAAAGTCTCCAGTAGCCTCAATAAGTATTTTTTGAAAAATTCACCTATCTTTCTCCCAAAGCCAAGCAATTATACATCCTATGAAAATTGATCTTGCCGAAAAAATTATTTTGGTAACAGGGGCCAGTCGTGGGATTGGCAAAGCCATCGCCACTTTGGCGGCACAGGCGGGAGCTACATTAGCAGTACATGCGAATTCGTCGATGGTAGAAGCCCAAGCTTTGTGCGAAGAACTTGGCAAAAACTCAAAGGCTTTTCAAGCTGATTTGAAGGATATGGAAGCAGTACAGGAGCTGTATAGGTCGGTGATCGCTGAGTTTGGCCAATTGGACGTCCTGGTCAATAATGCAGGCATTGCCATCAGCTCACCACTAGAGTTGGACAACCCACAATGGCTGGAAGACTGGAATACTACCCTGGCGGTAAACCTTACGGCCAGTGGATTGCTTTGTAAGCTGGCTATTGCTGATTTTCTAAAAAGCGAAGACGGCTTAATCATTAACATAAGCTCCCGGGCAGCCTTTCGGGGTGACACCCAAGAATATTTGGCTTATGCAGCTTCAAAAGGAGGCGTAGTGGCCTTAACCAAATCTATTGCCAGGGCTTATGGAAAAAGAGGGATCACCGCATTTGGCGTAGCACCGGGCTTCACGCGCACAGATATGGCACAGGACTTCATAGACCAATACGGAGAGGACCACGCCATGAAGGACTTGGCCCTAGCCGAATTGACTTTGCCATCTGACGTAGCACAAACCGTGATATTCTTAGCCAGTGGACTGGCAAAACACGCCACCGGCACCACCATTGACGTGAATGCAGGAAGTTATGTAAGATAACAGGTTCTATCACACAATTCCCTGCAAGCAAGATCCAGGAGATAACCTAGCCGATAAGGACTAAGCTAGGGCACCATTGAAAATTCAAATGGCGTGTGGAGGGGAGACATCCAGGAACAGCGCGGCACATTTGAGGCATGTGGGTAAGCAGGCCATAGGGGTTGG
>JANQLQ010000094.1 GCA_028280565.1 Fulvivirga sp. | reverse complement strand
TCGAATGGACCCTGTTCTCGTTCCACGAGTGGGGGATCGCTTCACGCAGCGCTAAGGCCAGCCCGCTGGGTTCGCGATGACGATAAAACAAAAGTAGGTCATAGGTAGGCTAGCGATGCCAGTACAGGGGGCTACGAAGCGATCCCCAAAGACGAGGGGACTGCCGCACCTTTTCCAGTGCAATACCCTTAAAAAGGCTGGCAGTGACGATAAACAAGAAGTTTTTGCAAATCCCTATCCCGAATTGACGTTAATCTATGTTGCGATGGTCATCGGGGCTTTGGCATACGGATGTATCCAGGCTATGTTTAGTAGAGCGGTGAAATACCACCACAATTGCCTATCCCATGTAAAAGCAGCATAAATCGCACTTTTGCCAAATGCTTACTATCGGGGCGCTCTCTACAATGGCCTATTGGGCCAATCGCTGGTATGATATTTATTCATTTTTAGCTAGAGTAAGTCAGCCCGTCTTTTATAAAACCCTAATTTCATTTAATTTCCAACATGGATGCACCTAATTCTAATTTGAAGCCTGTTTGGTTAAAGGAACTCCAACGCAGAAGTTGGGAGCCCGAAATCCTACTTTCCGGTATCGTACTTTACGGGATGTTTCAAGTGCCTGGCGCACTGGATCGCTTCCTTTTCTTTTTCTCTAATGAAATTTATAATGATATCAATGCAATGGATACATTGGTAGCCCTTCTAAAAGTGGGGGTCTATTGGTTGATTGTCGGATTGATTTTGCACTTGATCTGCAGGGGCTTGTGGATCGGGATGGTCGGGCTTAGCTATTCGTTTCCCAAGGGCATCAAGCCTGGGAAACTAAAGTTTCAACCGCAGTATTTGGCCAAGGTAGAGGCCGTGCCACCGCTTGAAAGCATTATTCTTAAGCTGGAACACCTCTGTAGCATTATCTACAGTATCTCGTTTCTACTGTTTATGAGTTTAATGGGTACGTACCTTTTCGCGACTGTGCTTATCGTTTTACCGATGGTCATCGTTGCGCTATCAGTTTCTGTGGGCTTTATGGTACCTAGCGAAAGCCTTACAAATACCATGAACATGTACGCTCAAAGCGTACTTCTCTTTGGGTGCTTGGGCGTCGTTGACTTCCTGACGATGGGCTATTTCAGAAGGTTCGAGCTTTTTGCTAAGATCTACTGGCCTTTTTACCGGTTGTTTTGTTACCTATCCTTAGCAAGATATTATCGACCTACCTACTTTACCCTTGTTACAAATTTGAATCGATGGGGGCTTTTTTCCTTCCTGCTGCTGTTTGCCTTTGTTAGCATACTCAGTATTTCTTCCATACAACAGGGTACCCCGGAAGAATATTTTTCAAGGATTGAAATTTGGAGTGACCACCATGGAACTAGTGCCTTTGAGGGGTACTACCAGGACAGGCCCAGTAAGATCCCTTCAACACAAGCCCAAATACCTTCTGATATTATTCGCGGTGATGTACTCAGGGTCTTTATACCTGCAAGCATCAGCCTACAGGATTCTTTGAAAAAGTTTACGAAGTATGATTCTATTAGAGCTATTGAAGATGAATCCTTCGAAACGGAAGAATTTTACCTCGACAAGATCAGGGAATTCTACAACCTTACCATTGCCGATTCAACCTTCAAGACCAAGATGTACTTTCAAAACGTAGCCGCAACGAACCAGAAAGGGTATTTAACCTACTTAAACATTGGTCACCTCGAAGCGGGGCTTTATGACCTAAAAGTAGAAGGCCCGAGGGGAATGTATCCTGAACCCTTTGCCATGGTTCCATTTTATAAATCAGACTAATTCCGGGCATCCTTGAAAATTCAATTAGCGTGTGGAGGGGAGACACCCAGGAACAGCGCGGCACATTTAAGCCTATGGGTAAGTGGCCTATAGGGGCTGGATAGCGCGTTTTGCGCGGAAAATGGGCTTGGTTGCTGGCGCCCTTTTCTTTTGTTTTGTTTTCTTTTGGGCACGCAAAAGAAAATGAAAACTGGACTTAGAACCTCAAAATCCCGCGTATACTGCTCATTGCGAGGTTTGCATTACCCGAGACATCTTAAAAACAATGCTT
>JANQLQ010000089.1 GCA_028280565.1 Fulvivirga sp. | reverse complement strand
AAAGTCTTAAGTGTTGGGGTGTTAAAGTCTTAAGTGTTGGGGTGTTAAAGTCTTAAGTGTTGGGGTGTTAAAGTCTTAAGTGTTGGGGTGTTAAAGTCTAAGGTGTTGGAGTGTTAAAGTCTTAAGTGTTGGGGTGTTAAAGTCTAAGGTGTTGGAGTGTTAAAGTCTTAGGTGTTAGGGTGTTAAAGTCTTGGGTGTTAGGGTGTTGAAGTCTTGGGGTTCGATTCTAGATCATGTGGGTTACGTTTTCCAGTTGTCCGCTGTAGCGTTGTACCTCTACGCCGAACTTCGTTAAAAAGTCTACACCTTCGTCGCTTTCTATTCCTTTGTATTCGGCGTAGGAGTTTAGATATATGACTTTTTTTACGCCCATGGTGTATATGATCCTTGAGCAGGCAAGGCAAGGGGCTAAGGTGACGTAAAGTGTGGCGCCTTGGACTTCTGTTTTGTTTTTTACTGCATAGAAAAGTGCATTTTGCTCTGCATGGATGGCCAGTGAGCACCCACCTTTTGAGTCCCGCGGGCAGCCCACCTCGGGCCACTCTTTGTCGCAATTGTGAGTACCTGCGGGGGGGCCGTTATACCCAATGGAAATGATACGCGTATCCTTGGTGAGCACCGCTCCCACATGTCGTTTGATACAATGAGATCTTTTGGCCAGGTTAACGGCCAATTCCATAAAAATATCGTCAAACTCGGGCACGGTCATAGATTATCGGTATAATTGTTGCTCAAAGGAATAAGAAAAGCTGACTCACTAAAATTGTAACAAAACTATGGAAAAGCCAACATTACTTATCCTATTGGTAGGTATGATTTCTTGCCTTGCCACTGCCCACCTACAAGCCCAAGAAACGGTCAAGCCGCGACCTAGCCCTACGGCGATCGTTACAATGAAGTATGAAGATACTTATATAAAAGTCACCTACTGTCAACCGCATAAAAGAGGGAGAGAGGTTTTTGGCGAGCTGGTGCCCTACGGGAAAGTATGGAGAACCGGCGCCAATGAAACCACCGAGATAACGGTTACCGAAGACATTCTCGTGCAGGAGGACACGTTAAAAGCAGGTACATACTCTCTTTTTACTATCCCGAGAAAGGAACGATGGGTAGTGATATTCAACGAGGAGCTAGGCCAGTGGGGATCGTATAATTATCGAAAAAAGTCAGATGTACTTAGGATAGAAGTACCTACAGAGCTCGTAAAAGATGTAATCTGGGAGCCTTTTACCATTTCATTTGCCCAAACTAACGATAAGGCCGACCTGCAAATGATGTGGGATCAAACCATGGTATCTGTACCTATACGGTTCATCGAAGAGTAACCGGGTTTTATAGCGAATGAAACATGCTGTATCCAGGAGAAGTCCTGCAAATGTTGGAGTTCATTTTATCTTAACAAAAAGGTAACAAACGGCATTTTGCCCTTACAGGAAATAAAAGCTGATTCGGCTTTAAATTCTCCTTGCATGCAAATACAACAACTCGTGTGGGCGTTATTTTTGGCCTCGATAGTTTTACTTACAGCTTGTGATTTCCCTAAAACCAAAGCCTCGGCGTCGGCGTTGGAAATGCCGGAACAAGAACTTACCGGGCTCGAATTGTCAAAGCAATATTGCCGGGGATGCCACCAGTACCCAGCACCAGGGCTACTTGACAAAAAAACCTGGCAGGCTTATATTCTACCCCGTATGGGATACATGCTCGGTATCTATGAGAACGATACGGTACGGGCATCTTTGTTTGAGGCTGGGATAGGTGGACAAAAAGTTAAGAATGCCAATATCTTCCCTGCAAAACCTTTGGTCGAACCAGGCCATTGGCAGAAAATTGTAGATTACTATCTTACTAACGCCCCGGATGAACTTGAAACCCCTGCCCATGAATTTCAAAATGCGAACCAGTTTGAGATCGTGGTACCTAACTATCGCCTCTCTCCTCCCAGTACAACTATGGTGCACTTCACCGATAATGGAGAGTTTTACATTGGGGATGCCAACTCCGGGAGCTTGATGCATTTTAACGCCTCCCTGAATTTGCTAAAAGCCGGGAAGGTGCCAGAAGGTGCCGTACACATCCACGAAACCTCGCAAGCACTATGGATCACGGTGATGGGATCTTTCTCCCCTACTGATGCCCCTTCGGGTATGCTTTTACAATTTCCAAAGGAAAAAGGACGCCCTGCAGTGGTCATCGATAGCCTCCAGCGCCCAGTACATTCCTCTTTTGCTGATTTAGACCAAGATGGCCTACAGGATGTTGTGATCTCGGAATTCGGCAAATGGACAGGGGGTCTGTCATGGTGGAAACAAAATGCTAACGGGACATACACAAAAAATAGGCTCAGCATAAAACCAGGCGCTATCCGTACCCAGCTTCATGATATGGATCAAGACGGACTGTTAGACATTGTGGCCCTCTTCGGCCAAGGAGATGAAGGTATCTTTTTATACCGTAACTTGGGAAATGGACAGTTTAAAGCTCAGAAGGTGCTGGACTTCCCTTCTAGTTATGGCTCTACCTATTTCGAGCTGTTTGACTATAACAATGACGAGCATCTCGATATCTTGTACACAGCTGGAGATAACGGGGACTATCCTCCTCTTATGAAACCCTATCATGGTATCCGGGTCTTTGAAAACAAAGGAAATGAAGAATTCAATGAGATACTTTTCCTCCCTTTGAATGGAGCCTACAAAGCGATCCCCTACGACTTCGATGGGGACGGGGATATGGACATAGCAGGGATATCTTTCTTCCCGGATTTCCAAAACAGGCCGGAAGAAGGATTCGTCTTTTTTAAGAACCAAGGTAATTTTGATTTCCAGCCACAGGTTTACCCCAAAATCTCTGACCTAGGGCGGTGGCTCATCATGGACTCGGCTGATTGGGATCAAGATGGGGATATGGATCTCATCTTAGGGGCCTTAACTTTCGAGGTAGTACCCAAAATGAATTACGTGAATAGATGGGTGGAGAATGGTATTCCTTTTATTATCATGAAGAACCTAGACAAATAATCGTAAGCTGGAAACCGGGAGGCCTTATAGAGGCCATGTTTGGCGGGCTAGCATCCGGGGCATTTAACATCCTCTCGGTAAGCATATTGATCTCATCTTATCTACCGATAGACCTTGGCTCCTGGCTTTCAACCCCTTAATCCTTAATATTTTAATAATATACACGTAGCTTATTCGATGCACTACTCTTCGCAATTTTGATGTTCTGACCACCTCATGCGGATCAATGAAAAGGGCAATCTTTTTCTTACTGGCATTTTTTGTCAGCCTGGCATTTACGGGACAGGCACAAGGTCCGTTCAAGCATAGTTCGGTTTTGGCTCATGGAGAATTTTACCAATTAAAAACCAGCGAAGATGGCCTTTACAAGATCGATCATGCCTTTCTATCACGTGCTGGCATTGATGCCTCGTCCATAGACCTCCAACGGGTCGGGTTGTTTGGTTCGCAAACTGGTATGCTTCCCCAACCTAACAAAAAGCTATTGGTAGATGACCTACAAGAAGTCCCTTTATATTTTGAAGGTGGGGATGACGGCAGCTTCGACGAAGGAGATTACTTCCTGTTTTACGGGCAGGGCCCACATAAAACATTTTACAATGATGTAAAGCGCTCATTAGAAAGAGAGTTTCACCTTTACGATTCCGTTAACTTCTACTACTTGACACTGGACCAAGGCACTGGCGTGAAAATTACAGAAAGAGCTAGTTTGTCAAGGAGTATCGGGGTAGTATCAATATTCGATGATTTTATTTTTCATGAAACCGAGCAGTTCAATGTCGTACACTCTGGCAGGCATTGGTTTGGCGAAAAAATCGAGAGTGGGGAAAACATACGGTTCACCTATCCTGTACAGGGCATCGTACCCCATAAGACGATACAAGTTACCGGCCACTTTATGTCCACGGCTACTTCCGAAAGCCGTGTGTATACATCGATCAACGACATACCTATTGGGGCCACCGATATCCGGGCCATACCTCAAACCATTTACGGAATTAAAGGCCAACTGGCAGTTGCGGAACACCGCGTAAGGGTGGACGACTTAGAAAACCCCAACCAGCTAGCCCTTTCCTTTGAATACGACAATGAAAATGAAGGCACGGGTTATATCGATAAATTCAGCTTGCGCATACCGAAATTCATACAACTCTACGGCAATCAAACCCATTTCCAGTCCATGACCAGTTTGAATTATGGATCAACAGCTTTTTTCATTCGCAACGCCGATGAAGCACTACGGGTTTGGGACGTTACAGATCCTTTGTACCCTGTAGAACAGCAATTTACATTACAAGACAATAATAGGGCCGTCTTCCGTGTGACTACGGACACTTTGCGGCGCTTTGTCCTGTTCAAAGGAACAAACTTTCCGCACCCCGAATTTATAAGACCAGTAGAAAACCAAGACTTACATGCCTTTGCTCCAGCCGATGGGCTTATCATCACACCTGCAGAGCTCGCAGAAGAAGCCGAGAGACTGGCCGATTTCCGCAGGGAATTCAACGGCCTTGACGTTCAGGTTGTCACTTTAGACAAAATCTATAACGAGTTCTCCGGGGGGCGCCAGGATGTCACGGCCATTCGTAACTTCATCAGGATGATGTATCTCAAAGACCAACGCCTCTCGTATGTTTTGCTATTCGGGGATGCTTCATATTCTTATCGACAGCCGGGGGCACTAGTTCCCACCTACCAGTCTGTAAACTCCTTACACAACGTGCATAGCTATGCCTCCGATGATTACTATGGCTTTATGGATAGCCACGAGGGAGAATGGTCTGAAAGAACTTCGGGCAGCACAGTATCTCATGACATGGAGATTGCCATTGGTCGTCTTCCCGTGAATGACCCAACGGGGGCAAAAGAGCTAGTAGATAAGATCATTGGCTATGAAAGCACTAGGGAAGGGCTTGGGGATTGGAGAAACCGGGTGGCCTTTATCGCTGACGATGGTGAGTCAAATAAGTTCCAATTGCAATCCGATTTCTTAGCTAGCGACTTAGAACAAACGCAGCCCACTTTTAACCCCGACCGGATTTTCGTAGATGCCTTTCCCCAAGACGGAGGTCTAAGCCCAGTGACAGGCGAGATCAATGATCAAATACAGAACGGTGTACTGATCATGGATTTCATAGGCCATGGTGGAGAAACCTCGTGGACCAACGAGGGAATACTCCGGTCGCCCGATATCTTGGAATGGGCTAACGAAGATAAACTGCCGGTATTCCTAACGGCAACTTGCGAGTTCGGTCGTTTTGATGATCCCAACCGGTCGTCGGGAGCCGAGTTGGCCATACTCCATCCTAAGGGAGGGGCTATCGGCATGTTCACGACCACCCGGCCGGTTTTTTTGGGCACCAATTTCGAATTGAGCCAAGCTTTTTACCAGAACCTTGCCGAGCTATTGGAAACTGGCCAGCCCGTACATTTGGGTGATATCATCCGGGAAACGAAAAATGACAGCGAGGAAGGGGTGGTCAATCGTAATTTTTCACTCCTCGGCGACCCCTTCACACTACTGGCTTACCCTAAAGAAGAAATTGTACTCACCGGCATTCAAAAAGTACGGAATACGACTGGTGATAGCATTTTCAATCCCTTAGACCGTGTGGTGGTCACCGGGGAGATCCGTAAGAATGGGGAGCCAGACCCCGGTTTCGACGGCACGCTCGAAATTAAAATACTGGACAAGCCGATGGCGTTGAAAACACTCGGAGAAGAAGGCCCTGGCTCGGTTATGGAGTACTACAATCGAGAAAACTTACTTTTTAAGGGTAAATCCACCATAGCCGGCGGGCGTTTCGAGTTAGAGTTTGTACTTCCCCTGGATATCGATACCGTTGCCGGCGCGGCCAAGATCAGCATGTATGGTGCCCATAAAAAGGAATTGAATGACGCCACAGGATACGATCAAAGCATGAAAATAGGACGTGTAGCGATCAACCCTATCCCCGATGATACGCCGCCCATGATCAGGGCCTACCTGGAGGATGAATCTTTTCAACTGGGCGATCTGGTTGCCAGTGACCCAAGGTTGTTCGTGGAACTTTCCGACGAAAGCGGCATCAACCTGTCTACCCGGAACGGCCGTGGGATACGAGCTGTACTGGATTTTGAATCTGAGATCGACCTCACTCCTTTTTACCTAGCCGACCTTGATCGATTCGATCGAGGGCAAGTGATCTATGACTTCAATGGATTGGCTACTGGGAAACATCACCTGGCCATCGAAGCATACGACACTTACAACAACCGTTCGGTCACAGAAATTGACTTTTTCGTCGTAGACAGTGCCCAAGTGGTGCTAACAGAACTGGTCTACTTTCCTAACCCAAGCCCGGAATGTATAAAATTTAGCATAAAACATAAAAATAATCCCGGGGCCGCCAAAATGAGATTCAGCCTCTTTACAAACGATGGCAAGCATGCCAAGGAATTGGAACAGGAATTAGTATATACTTCCGAACAAGAAGAATACAATACCCAATTTGAAGTTTGTAAGTCTTCTAATGGCAGCCTTATCCAAGACGGGCTCTACTATTTTATCTTCGAGATCTCACCCGGTGAATCCCGCAAAAATCGCCAAATAGGTCGCATTATTTTCACTCAATAATTCGGGACTATTTGACTCGTTAAAGTTGAGTTAACATAGTAACAAACGAATAAACTTATCATGACCAGGCTTTAATATTTGGGTCATATTATCATGGTAACTTGGGCTCCATATTTTCCACCATAATCCTTATAATAACATGAAAAAAATTCGACTCTTATTTTTGTGTGCGACACTTATTCCTACGGTAGGTTTCAGCCAATTTTTCTTCGATGTATCGGTAGATACCGCTTGGCTGCCTGAGGAGGTAGTATTCCCGCCATCTCCATTACAACATCAAATTTTATTCGTTGGAGGTGATGACCTGGTACAGACTACTGCCACCTACGGAAACGCTCCCGGGCAAGCTTTGGCCAAACAATGGCATGATTTTATTGGTTTCACACCTGATGAAGAGTCGGATGACTTAGGTTGGGTCAGTGTAAACCACGAAATGATCATAGCCAATGACAGTATTGGTGATGGCGGGGGTATGACCGTATTCAAAGTGAGAAGAGATCCTGTTACCGATCTCCTGGAAGTAGTTCCTCAAACGCTTTCTGACGGCCGCTCCGGCGATTTCTTCAATGTAGATTTTGTGAACACCGTAGGTGAGACGGGTATGAACTGCGGCGGGATCACTTCAGCTATAGACGGAAGAATATGGACCGCAGAGGAGTGGTTCAGAAGCAGCAATGGATCTCTCCGGGGCCAGGTAAGAGACCTTGACCCTTGGACGATCAATACTGACATCCCTGGCAATTTCGCCGGACAGACAATTGAAAAATACGAGAATTTCAATTACATGGTAGAGATCGACCCACGTGAGGCAGTAGCAGTCCGTAAACAATACAACTGGGGACGCCAGCCTTTTGAAGGTGGTGCCATTGCAGAAGACAATCAAACGGTATACTTAGGCGCTGACGCTACTCCTGGTATTTTCACCAAATTCGTAGCAGATACTCCTGGTGATTTTCGTTCCGGGAGATTGTTTGCTTACAAGCATGATGCAGCAGGTGATCCTTGGGTAGAATTATCAAGCACTGACTTAAATGTAGCCCTAAACTACGCAAATGAAGCCTTGGCCTTAGGCGCCACCATGTTCAACCGTCTTGAGTGGGTAACTTACTATGATGGCAAGGTGTATATGACCGAGACAGGTCGCGATAACATTGGTACTCGGTTCCAAAACGGACGTGATGTCGGTGGTGTGTTGGATTATCACTGGATAGAGCCTGTGAGAGAAAGACATCCTGAGTTAGCTGAGAAAACTGACGACCAAGTGCTTGATTTCGTAATGGCTGGCTTCTTCAACGACTATTACGGTCGTGTGCTTGAATTCGATCCTGCTACTGGGCTTGTTACCACTTTCTTAAATGGTGGTCCTTTCTTCGAGACTTCACCTATGATCAGCGAGTATCCTAACAAGCACCTTTCTAACCCTGACGGACTGAACGTTATGGTGACCAACGGGCGACCTTATATGGTGATCTGCGAAGATTTGAATGGCACTTCTAACGGAAGGGTACCTGCAGGTATCGGTAACAGGACATGTGAGCTATATATTTTAGACCTTTCTATTGCTGACCCTAGTGTAGATGACCTTATTCGTATCGCCATTACACCGTTAGGTTCAGAAGTTACGGGTGCTCATGCTACTCCTGATGGAAAAACATTGTTAGTGAATTCCCAGCACCCTTCTACCAGCAACCCATTCCCTTACAATAACTCTTTGACGTTTGCTATTACGGGTTGGGATGAAGCGATCACAGCAGTTACTTCTGTAGATGACCTTGCAGATGACCTACAAAATAGCCTTAACTTCCAAGTATGGCCTAACCCTGTATCTCGAAAGTTGAACTTCAACCAAGTAATAGATGCAGCTTTGTACGATAACCAAGGACAGAGGATAAAAGTATTCAGGGCTCAAAAAAGCCTAGATGTTTCTGATCTTAAGCCCGGAGCTTACTTTTTGAAAACAGCTTCCGGGGAAGGCAGAAAGCTGATCATTCAATAATCTTGTTTGTCTCACTCTAAAAGCTTGGCCCCTCCAGGGCCAGGCTTTTTTCATTATTCCAGGCGTCTTATGAGAAATAAAAATCTACTTATCTTATCTACACTTTTATTGGTATTTTCCATTTGCTTTAACACGGCTTGGAAAAGCAAACCTACCCCAGCAGATCGACTGATAACCATCAAACAGGCGCATATCAGCGGCTTGGATGCTTTAGTGTCTGCCGCAGAAGACCTTGATTCTAAAACGAAAGAGGCCAACATGGAATCGCTTCGACGTGATTTCTTGCAGCTAAGGTTACTTTATAAAAGCTCGGAGCCCCTTACCGCCTATTTCGATCCTGAATTTGTCAAAGATTACATCAACGGGCCCCCGTTAAAATCATTGGAACGCCATGCTGACGACCAGATCACGGTATTAGACCCGGAAGGATTACAAGTACTGGAAGAAACACTCTTCGCCGATGACCCGGATCGCTTAGCGATAAAGGACTTGTCTCATAAGTTTGCTACCAACATTAAGGCGCTTCGTGATTACCAAGATAAGCTCTTGGTCACTGATCGCCATGTATTTGAAGCCTCCCGGTTCCAACTCGTAAGGGTCTTCACAACCGGGCTCAGCGGGTTTGATTCCCCCTCGTTAAGCCAGGTGTTAGAGGAGCAGCGAGTAAGCTTACAGTCTGTGAAGCAACTGCTGTCCTACTACAAGCCCTATATCAAAGAAAAAACACCAGGGCTAGAGGTCAACATTGATAAGACACTCACCGAGGCTATAGAGTACTTACAGGAAAACCAAGATTTTGACACCTTCGACCGTCTTGAGTTTTTAAGAACCTACATTAATCCATTATTCCCTGGCATTCTCAAAGCCCAAACCAGTCTTGGGATAGAGACGTATTACGAAACCTCTCCACTTTACAGGAAGCATCCTGTCAATTATTACGCTGACAATATCTTTGCCGAAGATTTCCTGGACCGAACGAATTATACACGGTATTCTAAAGAAGAACTCAACGACGATGTCGTTAACCTCGGCAAGGTACTTTTCTTTGACCCTGTCTTGTCTCAAAACAACAAACGTTCTTGCGCCTCTTGCCACGATCCTAAAAAGGCATTTACAGACGGCATGAAAAAAAGTATGGCCTTTAACATGACCGGTACGGTAGAGAGGAACTCCCCCACCCTTATCAATGCTGTTTACGCAGATCGTTTTTTCTATGATCTAAGGGTAGAAGTGCTCGACGATCAAATCGAACACGTGGTGATAGACCATGATGAGTTCAGGAGTTCTTTTTTAGAGCTTATCGAAAAACTCGCCACCAGTGAAGAGTATGTCGCTATGTTTAAAAAGGCCTTTCCACATCTTGAGAATGATCCCATTAAGAAATACTCCATTTCTGCTGCTCTTTCCGCTTATGTGGCCTCGCTTTCCCGGCTCAACAGCCCGTTTGACCGCTATGCCCGGGGAGAGACCAATGAAATAGATGCGGACGTGGTGAAAGGTTTTAACCTGTTTTACGGGAAAGCAGCTTGTGGCACCTGCCATTTTGCACCCGTATTCAATGGGCTGGTTCCCCCGCTTTATGAAGAATCAGAGTCCGAGGTGTTAGGCGTACCTGCCAGTACTGACAACAGTGCCATCGATCCTGATCCCGGTCGTGTGGCGGGAAGGATCAAGGAATCTTCCGAGATCTACCAACATGCGTTTAAAACACCTACCGTGCGTAATGTCAAGTATACAGCACCTTACATGCATAACGGCGTTTATAATACCTTGGAAGAAGTCATGGATTTTTATAATAAAGGCGGTGGGATAGGCCTTGGATTAGAGGTAAATAATCAAACCCTCCCGGAAGATCCATTGGACCTTACGGATGAAGAGCAAAGACTGATCATTACATTTATGGAGTCTCTCTCGGATATTGATGAAAACCCGGCCATCCCCGGTAAGTTGCCAGCCTTTGCTAAAAACGACGACCTCAACGACCGGAAAATCGGGGGAGAATACTGAGTTCATTTTATAGCACAGCAAACGAAGCGCCCAGGATAAAAAAGGCGGGATAATTTTTGGCAAAAATTATCCCGCCTTTTTCCTTTTTTAGCTCATATAAAGGCATACCTATTTTCATGTAGATATTCATTATTTTTAAAAGGAAAAGCGTCACTTGGCACAACCTTCTTTAAATACCTGGGCCATCATTTTCCTGGTGGCAGCTGTACAGGGCTTTTTTCTCGCCTTCATGTTGGCTCTAAAAAAGTCAAGAAGTCAATCCATATTGGCCGTCGTACTATTCCTTTTTAGTACCTGTCTCCTGTATTATGTCGCCTTTTGGACAGGATATTTGTCATTCTTACCTAGGATGGCAGGAATATGCCTAGGGTTTAACTACGTAATTGGTCCTTTAATTTATTTTTATACCCGGTCCGGGTACGATGAAGCCTCCTTTAGCAGGACGCACCTCTTCCCGTTTTTGATCTTTATCCTTTACTTTCTTTTTCAAAATCACCTGGTAGAAAGCAGGGTACGCTCGCTAGACATCTTGCAGGTGGTTCTGCAAATCATTCACCTGGGCATTTATGCCTTTCTCTCTTATCGATATGTAGAACCCAAAGCGAGTCTTGGCTATGCTTGGAGAAAACAACTGGTGTTATCCTTCATGGGTTATGTCTTAAGCGTCGTTTCGTATTATTTACTGGCATGGTCAGGATGGTTAAGGATAGAGTACGATTATATGATCTCCGCCAGTTCATGCCTCTTCATCTATTTTGTGGGATACAAAGGTTATGTACACCCGGAGCAGCTTAGGCAGCTTGATCATCAACGATATGCCCGGTCTTCTTTATCAAAAAGAGCTTCAGGTGCGATACTCACGGCTCTAAAAAACTATTTCAGCCGGGAAAAACCTTATCTAAAAAGTGACCTGAAGCTGGCCGATGTGGCCGACCGCACCTCGTTCTCGGCACATCATATCTCGCAGTCGTTAAACCAAGTGGAAGGGGTGAGCTTTCCTGATTTTGTAAATAGGTATCGGTTTGAAGAAGCCAAAAGAATCCTATCCAACTCCCAAGACGCTCACCTTCGGATCATTGATGTAGCGTATGATAGTGGATTTAATAACAAGACCACTTTTACGAACGTATTCAAGCGATTTGAGGGGATCACACCCAGTGAGTATCGTGAAAAAATGAGATTTTGAGTTTTGTGGTTTACCTCACACCCAGTATCAACCCATAATCGCCAGCCCCGGGAAATACATTGAATTTTGATCTCTATTTTTAAACTTCGAAGGAGTGAAATAATGCCATCCCCTCGGGGTTGCTGGTAATGATTAGACTATTTCTTATACTACTTTCATCCCTTCGGGATTTAAAAGTATGGTTAAACTAACAGCTGTAGGCATTTAGGACATCGTTGAAAATTCAAGTAACGTACCGAGGGGAGACATCCAGGAACAGCGCGGCACATTTGAGGCCTGTGGGTAAGCGGCCTATAGGGGCTGAGCAGTGCGTTTCGAGGGGAAAATGGGCTTTGTTGCTGGCGCCCTTTTCTTTTGTTTCGTTTTCTTTTGGGCGTGCAAAAGAAAATGAAAACTGGACTTAGAACCATAAAATCCCGCGTATACTGCTCATTTCGTGGCTCCCATTACCCGAAACATCCGAAAAATATAGCTTAACTTGCCAAAATTAACGTCTCAATTCAATTTAAAATCATGGTAGCCTAGGCTTAACATGAGGTTTAGCATACTTTCACAGTCTTTAAACTGGGGAGTAGTTTCCGTTCTATAACACAGCAGTCCGGCCCTCGCAATGAGCCTCCCACAGCCACCGGCACAGAATGACGTTCATTTTTTAATCGAGTCTAGGTTTTACCATCAACGCTAACTTCAAGGGCGCTTTGTTCCATATTCGCTTGGCGTGACGTGAGCGTCCCCGCAATTCATCAAAACAGTATACTAATTCACCTCGAATCCTTTCTCTATCAAAACTCCCAATCATCATTTAGAATACTGATAGCGTGATGAGCAGTAAGGTCATACTGGCAAGGCACCACGGATACATAATTATTGGCTATCGCCCATTCATCATTATCCTCCCCCTTATCATGGTTGATAAAGTTACCGGCCATCCAGAAATACCGGCGGCCGTAGGGATCATGTCGCATATCAAAATCTTCCTGCCACTTAGCATTCGCCTGTCGGCAGATCTTAATCCCTTTGATCGTTTCATTACGCCGGGGGGGAATGTTTACATTGAGCGCTACTCCCTTGGTCAATCCTTTTTCCAACACATTGCCTGTTATCTGCTCTACATAATCGATCGTGTGGCTAAAATCCGCCTCGTGGGAGTAATCGCATAAAGAAAACCCCAGGGCCGGTGTTCCCTCCAAAGCAGCCTCGATAGCCGCTGACATGGTACCACTGTAAAGCACACTGATAGAAGTATTGGCGCCATGGTTAATACCACTGACCACCAGGTCAGGTTTTCTCTCCTTGAGCACAAAATGCTTGGCTATTTTAACACAGTCTGCAGGAGTGCCTGAACATTCGTAGGCCGGTATATTGCCAAAAATATCGGTCTCCTCCAAACGCAGGGTATTGCCGATGGTGATCGCATGCCCCATCCCGCTTTGAGGGCTGTCCGGCGCCACCACGATCACATCCCCCAATTTTTTCATAGTTTCTACTAATACCCGTATGCCTTTGGAGGTAATTCCGTCGTCGTTAGAGACTAGGATCAGTGGTTTGCCCATTAGTTTGCCTTAGTTTCTGGATTTTCAAAGAGTGAATTATAATAGTTAACGGTCCTGACCAGGTCTGTGCGCCGGTCAGGCTTGATCTTATTGTTCTTGAGGAATCTTTTCATCACCGCGGACTTTTTCTTCATGATCCATAAAAGGTCCTTTTTCTTCCCTGTATACATTTCAATATGCCCGTCAGGAGCTAGGAAATAATGGGTATATACTAACACCAACCTTGTGTAGGTGCCGCTAACGGCATAGGGATAACTTGTCACCTGGTACTCTACCTTTTCACGACTTAAAAGGGTTAGCTCTTGGCCCTCCAGGATAAGTTCAAAGATGATAGGGGCCTTATAATCCCTCCGCACACTGTAGGGCAAAACATAAAACTGCCGGTAACGATTGGAGGTGTTATCAAATATCTCGAAAAAAGCAAGGCTCCTTGCCGTAAGGGTATTAATAGTACTGGCTTGGTCGAACTTGTGCTGGACCAGGTCAGTTTCTAAATTATACTTGATCATGCCTTTGAGCGTATCGCCTCCTACCAATACCGCCTGCCCGTCATGCCATACCTCGTTAGGGAAAGTTTGGCCTGCCGCCACGCACACAGGAAAAAGCAATATGATCAAGATACCTCTCATTGATCTGTATTTTTCAGGATCTGGTGCCCCATTTTGTCTCTTTTGGTTTTTAAGTATTTCTCGTTATACCGGTTAGGGGCTATTTCTATCGGCACGCTATCCACAATCTCCAAACCATAGCCGATCAGGCCTACCCTTTTTTTAGGGTTGTTAGAGATAAGCCGGATCTTTTTCACCCCGAGATCTCTTAAGATCTGGGCTCCTACCCCATAATCCCTTTGGTCCATATCAAAGCCTAGCTTCAAATTAGCCTCCACCGTATCCAATCCTTCTTCTTGCAATTTGTACGCCTTAAGCTTGTTCACAAGACCTATGCCCCTACCCTCTTGGTTCATATAAAGGACCACGCCTTTTCCTTCTTTTTCCACCATTTGCATCGCGTTATGGAGCTGCCCCCCGCAGTCGCAGCGGCATGAACCAAAAATATCCCCTGTCACACAGGAAGAATGGACCCTCACCAACACCGCTTCACCCGGTTCCCAGCTTCCTTTGACCAGTGCTAAGTGGTTATCGCCAGTACTTTTTTGCTCATAAACCGTAAGCCGGAAATCTCCCCACATGGTAGGCATATTCACATCTTCTACCTTTTTTTCAATCAGGCTCTCCTTCTCGATCCTGTATTCTATCAGGTCTTGTATAGAAACGAGTTTTAGATCAAACCGTTTGGATACCTGTACCAAGTCAGAAAGCCTGGCCATAGAGCCATCGTCATTCATGATCTCCACCAGTACCCCTGCGGGACGGAAACCCGCTAGCCTGGCCAGGTCAATAGCTGCCTCGGTATGCCCGGCCCTGCGCAAAACCCCACCGCGTTTCGCTTTTAAAGGGAAAATATGCCCGGGCTTTCCCAGCTCTTTGGGATCAGTACCCGGGTCTGCTAAAGCCTTTATGGTTTGGTACCGGTCGTGGGCGGAAATTCCCGTGGTACAGCCATGACCGATCAGGTCCACCGAAACGGTAAACGGTGTTTGGAACGTGGCAGTATTTTTCCCCACCATGAGCTCAAGCCCAAGTTCTTCGCATCGATCTTCAATCAAAGGCACACAGATCAGCCCCCTGCCGTGGGTCGCCATAAAATTGACGATCTCGGGAGTTATGCACTCCGCTGCACAAACAAAATCTCCTTCGTTTTCCCGGTCTTCATCATCTACTACAATAATAACTTTGCCATTTTTTATGTCCTCAATGGCTTCCTCTATGGTGCTTAATTGGATATTCTCTTGCATTTGCATTTTCCTCGACTGCAAAAATAGATTTTATTTAAGGGGTTAAAAATCTTATCTCAAACTTTACTTTACCCACGCATGGTCAAGGCTGGTTCAGCACCTTTAAACTCGTCCACAGGCACATAATTCTAACAGTTTTAACCTGTGCATGCGCTTCGCTCACCCTTACAACATAGGAAAAACAAAGAAGGTTTATTCATGATAACAGGGTGAACGATAGGATCGGCCCTGGCAGCGAAACTACCTGGAAATAACGATACCGAGAATCTTTGAAAGCTCCATTTCGCTGGCTTTCAGCCTCTTTTGTATATCAAAAAGCCGATCCATTTCTACAGGGTCTGTCACGTTTTTTAGATTCTCCATGTTCTCATCGATGAGTTTTTGAATGATATTACGCTTAAGGCGCGTGATATTTTGATACACAGTATGATCAAGGGTATCCTGCTCATGGGGGACATGGATCTGGTACTTATCCGTCCAGATCGGGCTTACTTCTCTTCTCACAGAAGTCAGGTCTATCACAGCCTGTTTTACCTCTCCAGAACCATGATGGATAAAATACTGGCTATCGATCGTATTGCCGTTATCATGTTCTTTTTTAAAGATCTCAAAGATCTCCTTGTATAACGGGTCTGTAAATTCAACTTCGCTCAACTCTTCCAGCAAGTACTGGTACAATTTATAATTATCCTCCAGTTCGTTATGACCGTAGTTTAATAGAAGGCGGATGCTTTCCCTTTCTTGTATGGCAATTATGCCTCGCTGATCAAACGGTTCGGCGTCTCGCTCAAGGGCCACCGCGGCCTGGGTAGTATCCGTTTCCTCTCGGTGTTGCCTTGGCTTTGTTTGCTTCTGTTTTCTTTCGATCAGTAACTTATTCAGCTCCGCTAGCAGCACGGATTCATCCATTTCCAGTAACTTGGACGATTCCTTGAGGTATACCGCCCGTTTTACCGGGTCAGGGATGACGGCAATACTACTGATCACTTCTTTTATCGACTCCGCCTTTTTTAAGGGGTCACGCGAGGCGTCTTCTGCGAACAGGTTGAGTTTAAAGGTGATAAAATCCTGTAAATGATCCCGCAGGTACTGTTGAAAGGCCGAGGTGCCTATTTTACGCGAGTAGCTGTCGGGGTCCTCTCCTGCTGGGAACATGACCACCCGCACATTCATCCCCTCTTGCAGGATCATATCGATCCCACGTAAGGAAGCCTTTACCCCGGCGGTATCGCCATCAAATAGGACGGTAATATTCTGCGAAAAGCGGCTGATCAGTTTTACCTGGTCGGCGGTCAATGAAGTTCCCGACGATGCCACCACATTCTCAATATCCGATTGATGTAAGGAAATAACATCCGTATACCCTTCCACCAAGTAGCAGTTATCCTGTTGGCGTATGGCTTGTCTCGCCTGGTAGAGCCCATAAAGCACCTTGCTTTTGTGATAGACTTCGGTTTCAGGGGAGTTGAGGTATTTAGGCTTGTCGTCTTTTTTTAAAGTCCGGGCGCCAAAAGCTACTACCTTGCCGGAAACATTATGGATCGGGAAGATCACCCTGCCCCGGAAACGATCATATTTTTTACCTCCTTCTTTCCGTACAAGCAAGCCTGCTTTTTCTAGGAGATCTTCGCTATAAGCTTTGTTTATTGCCTCTTTTGTAAGAGCATCCCACTGGTCTAAGCTATAGCCTAGCTCAAATTTTTCAATGGTTTTTTCCGTAAATCCGCGCTCCTTGAAATAACTCATCCCGATGGACCGTCCCTGCTCATTTTCTTGTAGTAAACGCTGGAAATAATCCCGGGCAAACCCCATGATGATGTATAAGCTATCCCTTTCGTTTTGCTGCTCTATTTGCTCATCCGTGCGCTCCGCCTCTTCTACTTCTATACCATACTTGTTTGCCAGCCACCGGATGGCTTCCATGTAGCTAAGCCCGTCGTGTTCCTGGACAAAAGAGATACTATCACCGGCCTTACCGCAGCCGAAGCACTTGTATATCCCTTTATGAGGAGCTACAGAAAAAGAGGGTGTTTTTTCGTCATGAAATGGACAACAGGCCCACAGGTTTTGTCCCTTGCGTTTGAGACTGACATAATCAGACACCACCTCTTCAATGTCCATCCTGTCTTTTACCAGCTCTATAGTATGGTCAGAGATCAATTACGTTCGCTTTGTAGCAAATATAGTGGGTTTTCGGCGCAAAGTACTAGGAGAAATATTCAACGCACTTTAGAAAAGTTTAGCATTAAGGCTAATTTTAATACCAAAGATTAAACAGCGCACTTCCTAATGTTGAACTTTTCTCCTACTATTCGACAACTAATTTCCACGTTCAATTGTTACTTAAACCAAACGAATTGGGCTAAATTGCAGTCCGATCAGAACGACGAAAGAAGACAACCTCATGGTATATAAACAAAGCGATGTTTTAAAAGCGTTATCCACGGTAGATGATCCCGATCTTAAAAAGGACTTGGTGACGCTAAACATGGTAAAAGATGTCGAGGTATTTAGCGATACGATCAAATTCACAGTGGTATTGACCACCCCGGCATGCCCTCTGAAAGAAATTATCAAGAAAGATTGTATGGATGCCATTCACAAGCACCTGGACAAGGGGCTTAAGGTGGAAATATTGATGACCTCTAACGTTACCACGGCCAGGGATAATGCACCTTTGCTGCCCGGTGTAAAAAATATTATTGCCGTAGCCTCTGGAAAAGGAGGAGTGGGTAAATCTACAGTTACAGCTAACTTAGCCGTTGCATTGGCGAACGAAGGCGCTAAAGTAGGCATTATTGATGCCGATATTTTCGGTCCTTCTATGCCTACTATGTTCAATTGTGAAAATGAACAACCCGGGGTAGAGCAGGTAAATGGTAAAAACCATATCCTCCCGCTAGAGCAATACGGGGTAAAATTAATATCCATTGGCTTTTTAGCTCCCGGGGATAACGCCGTAGTATGGAGGGGGCCCATGGCTAGTTCAGCATTGAAACAATTTATTGGTGATACGATATGGGGAGAACTCGACTACTTATTGATTGATTTACCCCCGGGTACGAGCGACATCCACCTTACTTTAGTGCAAACTGTACCGGTGACCGGTGCGGTTATCGTTACCACCCCCCAGAAAGTAGCTTTGGCTGACGCCCGCAAAGGCTTAGCGATGTTCAAGCAGCCGCAGATCAATGTACCCGTATTGGGCGTCATTGAAAATATGGCCTATTTTACGCCGGAAGAGCTGCCAGGCAACAAATATTATATCTTTGGAAAAGACGGGGGGTTAAACCTGTCTGAAAAATTTGATGTTCCGTTTTTAGGACAGATCCCGTTGGTGCAAGGTATTCGCGAAAGTGGCGACAATGGGCTACCTGCGGCTATGAAAGAAGGCCCTGTTTCCAAAGCTTTCGTAAATTTGGCAGAAGAAGTAGCACGACAGGTAGCGATCCGTAATGCCACCGCGGAAAAAACAAAACCGGTAGAAATAAAAGTTTAAAGTCATAACATGGACACACATCTTGAGGAAGAAATATACGAGAAAATAGATAGGGCGCTGGATAGCATACGCCCCTACTTAGAAACAGATGGAGGAAATGTAAAGATCCTTGACATCTCCAACGACATGGTAGTACGCCTTGAACTATTGGGAGCTTGTGGATCTTGCCCTATGTCTACTATGACGTTGAAAGCAGGGGTAGAGGAAGCGATCAAGAAAGCAGTACCCGAGGTAAAGGCCGTGGAAGCGATCAATATCACTCACCCGGACGACCCTAATGCCAAGCTGCCTGGCAATATGCTTTAGGTAAATTCGTTATAGCAATCAAAAATATAACCTAAAGCCATTAAACATTCTTTTATGAGGGGATTGTGCCTGTTGGTGTTATTGTTAGTGTCACAGGATATACTAGGCCAGCGGCACTGTGGCACTGTTCAATACCAAGAAATCTTGCTACGCAAAAACATAATACGGCAGGATAAAAACCAATTCGAAAATTGGCTTAAAAAAAAGATCGATCAACGAAAAGCTTCCCCGGCTAATGGCAGGACGAAAGAGATCATCACCATCCCGGTGGTCATACATATCGTGCACAACGGGGAGTCTATTGGTGTAGGCCGGAATATCCCTGATGCGCAAATACAATCCCAAATCGATGTATTGAACGAAGACTTTAGGCGGCTTAACGCAGATGCCAGCAATACTCCCAGTGTTTTCCAACCGGTGGCTGCAGATATTGAAATACAATTTGCCATGGCGCAGCGTGACCCGGAAGGTCTGCCGACAAATGGCATCGTTAGGGTGAACGGGAACAGGGAGGAATGGTTGCTCACGGATAATTATGACTTAAAAACCCTAAGCAATTGGCCTACGGAGGATTACCTTAACATGTGGGTAACTGCTATTGGCGGTGACTTGCTAGGATATGCCCAATTCCCCGTTTCTGACGAACTTGGTGGCCTGGAGATCGCTAGTTCCAGCGCTCTTACCGATGGTATTGTTATGGATTTCCGGGCTTTCGGATCGATAGACAAATATCCACCTGCCAACTTGAGTAGCCAATACAACCTAGGGCGTACTACTACCCATGAAGTAGGCCACTACCTAGGGCTTAGGCATACCTGGGGGGACGGAGGCTGTAACGTCGACGACTTCTGTAACGATACCCCCAACAGCAGCCAGCGACACCTAGGCCTAGGATCTCCCTGTACCTTTCCGAATACAAGCAGCTGCGGTAGCGATGATATGTTCCAAAATTATATGGCCTTTACCGACGATGTATGTATGAACTTGTTCACAGAAGATCAAAAAACCCGGATCAGGACGGTATTGGATAATAGCCCCAGGAGGTTAAGTCTTAAAACATCATTAGGCGCACAACCTCCGCTGGAAATCGCCAATAACTTGGGAATTAGAAACATTATCTCCCCATTGAGTTCTTTATGCGATACCGAGCAGACACCGGTGATAGAAGTACGTAACTACGGCACCAACACGATCACCTCGGCACAAGTACAACTATTGGTGAATAACATCGCGCAAGAGACCCTCACGGTTCCCCTTAACTTGGAGCCACTGGATATCCAAGACATTAGTTTCTCACCGCTTACGATCACAGGAAACAGCTCCGTAGCGTTCCGTATTTTGCAAACGAACAATACCACGGATGGAGATGGGTCAAATAACACAGCCACCACCGATGTAACCTTCCCGTCCTCCTCCGGTCCAGTAATAGAAATTGATTTTAATGTATTGCCGGCAGGTTGGGAGATCAATAATCTAGATGACCTTTTTACTTGGGAGATCACCAGCGCCCCAAATGCAGAGCCCGGGAATACTGCGCTGTATATGGATTTTTTTAACTATGAGAACGATGGCGACTTAGACCTTTTCACCTCTCCTTTGATCGACCTTTCTCGTGAACAGGCCGTGTCGTTAACCTTTGACGTTTCTTATGCTCGCTTTAACGATTTTGAAACGGGCCCGGTTGAAAACGAAGCCTTGCTGGTCACAGTAAGCGATGACTGTTCAGATCCATTGACCGGGTCCGATACGTTGTATTTCAAACTGGCAGAAGCGCTGTCTACTGTCGGGTTCGTATCCCGCAGTTTTGTCCCCGACGGCGCCGCAGACTGGCGAAGGGAGACCATAGACCTCTCAGCTTATGCAGGATCAAGCAATGTTAGGATCTCATTTATCGCTCGTAATGGGTTCGGCAATAACTTATACTTGGACAACATCAGCCTGGTCCGGGAACCTTTTACCGTGATCCAACCCTCGCTAGCTTCATGTGTTAATGAACCGTCGGTGGAGTTGCAATATTATAATTCTACCAGTGGGCCGGTAAACGAACTTACCATTATTTACCAAGTAGATAACAGGGCAGAACAGGTCGCGACATTGACATTCGACCCTCCTATCCCTTCTTTAGAAAGTGTGAATATCATTTTACCGGTAGAAGGGGCTTTATCAGATGGGCCTCACACCCTTTTTGTAAATGCGAATCTCCCAGAGATCGGTCCTGTATCGCTATCCCGCGATTTTGTGATTGATAATGAAAATGACATCTTACCTTTGAAAGAAACATTCGACCAGTTCAGCGCTTCGGATTGGTTCATTGTAAACCCGGATAACGACATTACCTGGGCGATTGATGGATCTATTTCCTCTTCTCCCGTGATCGTACTGGATGCCGAAAACTACAGCCAAACAGGAGAACGTGATTGGTTGGTAAGCCCAATACTAGATTTTCGCAATGTAGAGGCTGCTCTGCTGAATTTTGACCTATCATATTCCAATAGCGCCAATCGGCTCGAAGGGCTGAGCATACTGGTGTCTACTGACTGTGGCGAGAATTTTTCAGAAAGTGTATTTTCAAGGATTGGCCCAAACTTATCTACCGGCGATCCCGTACCAGGCGAGCCGCTACCCTTTGACAACATAACCGTAGACCTACAGGAATTCATTGGAGAAGAAGAGGTGAGGATCGCCTTCGTCTCTAGCAACGATAACGGGGACCCCATCTACCTCGATAATATTCAAATATTTGTAACTAATACATTTTTCGTAAGTTCAGCCCAGCCTATTTTCCCAAATCCAACGCTCGATGGCCAGTTTAACTTACTTTTTGACCTGGAAGATCGCGAAACTGTATTTGTAGGGCTGTATGATGCTATGGGCCATATTCTTTCAGAAAGAGTCCTCCCGAATACCTTAAATCAAACGTATACTTTTGACTTAGGGCAGCAGCGCCAGGGCATTTACATCGTTAAAGTGCGTGGAGAATCCTTCTCCTACACCAGCCGAGTGATGAAAGGCAACTGATTTTGTTTTGCCGATTAAGGAATTACTCTATATTTGATGGATATATGCGAGACATAGGAGAATCCTTTTGGGACCTTTGTTTTTAAGGTTTACTTACTGCATGGATCGGCTTGAGTGGCATGCCCGATAATATAAGGTGGTAATAAGGGACATGCACAAGGCCGGCAAACGGGCTTTGCCAGGGAATTCCATGATTTTTTAACCTAGCAATTAACACTTTATTCAATGATCATTTGATGGCAAAAAAAAGGAAAGTAGCCATACTGTATGGTGGCAGATCCGTTGAACACCAGGTATCTATCAATTCTGCCAAGAATGTGTATCAATACATAGACAAGGATAAGTTTGAACCTGTACCTGTAGGCATAGCCCAAGATGGCAGCTGGCATCTAAAAAGCGAAGTGGATGGCAACTTCGAGGGGGGAGATAGCCTATCCCTTTCACTTGACCCTACCAATCTTAAATTTAAAGACACCCTGCAAGAGATCCGGCCCGATGTGGTATTCCCTATGTTGCACGGCACGAATGGTGAGGACGGAAGCATCCAAGGGCTCCTACAATCTATGGATATACCTTTCGTAGGCACGGGGGTATTGGGGTCATCGGTAGCGATGAACAAACTCACGACAAAAAGGCTTTTGCAAGCTGCCGGCCTGCCTGTGGGAAAGTACTTGGCCTATCATTTCTATCAAAAACAAGAATTGGATTTTGATCATATCCAGGGGGAACTGGGGCTTCCCTTCATGGCCAAGGCTGTGAGCTTAGGATCTTCCGTTGGGGTCTCCAAGGTGAGTTCAAGGGCAGACTTTGAAAAGGCTGTGCTCGATGGTTTTCGTTTTGATAGTGCCATCCTATTTGAAGAGTACCTGCAAGGCCGGGAGTTAGAGTGCTCGGTCATGGGAAATACACCTCCTCGCGCCTCTGAGCCCGCCGAGATCGTGATCAGTAAAAACTACGAGTTTTATACGTATGAAGCCAAATATCTTGATCCAAAGGCGGTAGAATTGCATGTACCTGCCAAGCTGGACGTACGTATTTCCGAAAGAATAAAGCAACTATCTATACAAGCCTACCAGGCTTTACATTGCGAAGACTTTGCCCGGGTAGACCTTTTCTTCACCGGCGATGACGAGGTATGGGTAAACGAGATCAACACCATCCCGGGCTTCACTAATTCCAGTATGTTTCCAATGATGTGGCAGGAAAAGGGCATCTCTTTTACTGACTTAGTGACCACACTAGTAGATATTGCACTAGAAAGGTCCGAGGTCTCAAAGCGTGTTCTTAAAGATTATTCGCACAATGCGTAAGAGATAATTTTTTGAGCATAACAAGATTTAGTTAAGTTTGACGTTTATACAGACATCATAGTCATGAAGTTGTTCACAGATTCATTGAAAGGTTTTATCCTACATGCTTTGATCATTTTTGTTGTTGCTATGGGGGCATCATTACTATTTTTTTATACCTACTTGCCATATGCCACTAACCACGGGGAAACGATCACCGTGCCTGATCTTTACGGGATAAAAATGGAGGATATTGATGAGTTCGTGACCAAAAGAAATCTACGGTACGAGATCAACGACAGTACTTTCTCTGACGACCACCCACCTTTGACCATCCTAAAACAGTACCCGAAGGCGGGATCAAAAGTGAAAGAAAACCGTAAAATATTCATTTCCGTGAACCGGGTAACACCCCCTTCGGTACCTTTTCCCCATCAACTGGTCGGCTCATCATCATTACGAGGTGTAGAAGCTGTACTAAAAAGCAACGAACTTAAAAGAGGCAAGATCATTTACCGGCCCAGCCAGTTTTTTGACCTGGTCCTGGACATGCAATACAACGGAGAATCTCTTAAAGAAGGGGATTTTATCCCCAAAGGATCTACTATTGACCTAGTGGTTGGCGATGGTTATGCTTCGCGTAGCTTTAAAACTCCCAAATTAGTAGGGCTGGAGTTAGAAGAAGCCCTTTTTTACATCAAGGGAGTAAGACTGGACCTTGGTATCGTGACCGTGGAAAGTGATACAGCGGGGGAAAAGTCATTTGTAGTCAAGCAACAGCCACAAGAAGGACGTACCGTGCAGCTTGGTGATCTTGTAGACCTATGGATCGTTCCCGAGTCCGATTCGTCCTACCAAGAATTGATCAAAGAATTAGAAGAAAGCAAGTGAAACAGCTTATTTTGATAGGAGGCCTGCTGATACCCGGATTACTCGCGGGGCAAATGCACCTTGTACCTATCCCAAAGGCCCCTGCCAAGACGAAAAGCAACACGCGAATACAAGCCGAAACTCCTCTTTCCCTGCCCTTTTGGGACGATTTTTCTTTTTCAAAGGATGTTCCGTCCGACACCCTTTGGCAGGAGAGTGAAAACGTGAGAATAAACGGCGACATCGGCATCAACCCTCCTAGCCTGAATGTGGCTTCGTTTGATGGTATCACGGCTACCGGCGAAGCCTACAGTGCCAACCCGAACGCCGTAGGAGAAACCGATGTGCTTACCTCCTGCCCTATTGACCTATCCGGTCATTCGGTCAATGATAACGTCTACCTCAGTTTCTTCTACCAGTTTGCCGGCAATGGAGATCCTTCGGAGGTTACCCAGGGGGATTCACTGGTACTTGAATTTTTTGCACGGCCAAGCCCGGACAGCACGGTTTGGATACAAGTATGGCCTCAAAACAGCAGTATGCTAGATCGGTCGACAGCGTTCTTGCAAGAGACCGTGCGCTTAAATAACGAAAGTTTTTTCTACGATAGTTTCCAATTCAGGATCAGGAGCTTTGGCAGGCAATCCGGGATATGGGATAATTGGAATATTGATTATGTGTACCTGAATGATAACCGTAGCCCAACAGACCTATTCTACCCGGATAGGACGTTATCTTCCGGGCTAAACTCGATCTTTGACACATTCACCGCTATCCCCTACGACCATTTCGATTTTTCACAATTGGTAGACCCAAGCTTCACCATATACAATTTGGATAACGCCAGCCAAACCGTTCAGTACGACATCACCGCAAGAGTAGATAATTTTGTAGGAGAAGACACGGTCACATTCTTCGACAGTCAATTTGATCCCGTAGGGCAGCCTAGTCTTTCTAACCTGATCGACACCGTGGTGGCGGTTCCCGTATTACAAGAAACTCTTTTTGACGCCAGTGCGGACTCAGCCTATCTATCTTTCGAGATCCTATTTGACAGCGGCGACCAAGATTCCATACCCAATGCGCAAGGCGAGGTAGACTATGACCCGGAGATCTATCGCCCTATAGATTTCAGGAATAATGATACGACGCGTACGACCTATGTGCTATCCAATTATTATGCTTACGACGACGGTACTGCTGAGTTTGGAGCAGGTTTCCGGACTTCCTCCACCCAAGTAGCTTACCAGTTTGAACTGCCTGAAGGGATCACGGACAATTTGGTGGCATTGGATATGTATTTCCCATATTTAGGCACTGATCCTGCCGGGCGATCTATTGATCTGCTGGTATGGTTTGATGGCAGTGGCGAGCCGGGTGCTAATGTTTACCAAGAGCAAAGGGGGATCATTAGGTCTTCAACTATCGATGAATTCACGAGGTACCGTCTTCGCAGGTCGATAGAGGTCAGTGGTACTTTTTACATCGGCTATCGCCAGAATTCTGACGGTGATCTTCGTATTGGGCTCGACAGGAATACTAACTCTACCAACCGGATATTTACCCGGGCCGGTAGTTTCTGGACGGAAGAACGTAACTTGGAAACGGGCAGCTTGATGATACGTCCTGTTTTTGGAGAACCCTTTGTCGAGCAATCCATTGACCCCGAACTACAGGAAAATACCAGGCTTTACCCCAACCCTGGCCACGGGGTTTTTACACTGAATACCAATGCCTACGAGGTGCAGGTCTTCGACGCAAAAGGCAGGGTCATAACCCCAGTTAAAAATGTGGCAGGTGAAAGTATGACATTGGATATCACCTCTTATCCCAATGGGCTGTATTTTGTACAACTTGTGGGGAAAGGAAAGCAATTCACCTTTAAGGTAATAAAACAGTAATATATGCAACACATTGACCCTTTAGAACTGAAACAAAAAATACAAAGCGGGAAGAAGTTCTTCCTATTGGACGTCAGGGAAGAATGGGAATATGAAGAAGATAATATTGGTGGTGAGAATATCCCCTTGGGCAAGATCCCGAAGCGCTTGGATGAATTAAACCCGCTAAAACACTCAGAGATCATTTGCCACTGCCGTACGGGCAGGAGGAGTCACCAGGCCGCCAAATATCTTGCCAAACAAGGCTTTGAGAAAGTATATTCCGTACAAGGAGGACTGGAGGCTTATCTCAGTTTACAATCAACGGGGCAGGACTGAACGAGATTATAAAAATGATCAAAGTGAGCCAACCCAGTATTTGGCGCTTTAGGTCTAATGGCTCTTCCACCGGGGACTTAGGGTGATACACCCCTAAAAACCGGCCGATAAGCAGCCCAAAAAACAACCACCCTTCAAAACCTTCAAGGCCGGGCTTCACAAGCGCTATTAAGAATTGTGCGCTAAAGATGATCATAGCTAGCATCAGGGTGGTTTGCCCACTTTTTTTCAATCCTCTCAAGGCAAAGTATAAGAAAGCTATATACAGCGGCACACTCCACAAAAGCTGGTCATAGGACTGGTAGGGCGTCACATAACCCAATCCTGCATAGAATAAAAGGCCTATGAAAAATATTGTAGCTATTCTTGAGTGCCATTTAGCTCCTACTAATCCATATAAAACATGACCCCCGTCAAGCTGGCCGATGGGTAATAGGTTAAGGGCGGTAAAAAACAATGCCAAAAAGCCTGCAAAAATGTAAGGATAATGCAAAAATTCGTTGTCATCCGGGATGCGACTGGGATCTGCCACGTAATTTTCAAAAAATAAGATGGCCAGATTTTTACCCACAGCTACATTTATCACTGAATCATTGTTATAAAAGTGCTCTTTGTAATTCTCACCATACTCTTTGTATTCCGGGTGGATCTCATAAATGTACTCAGCCGGCGGTAAGTTCGTATAGCCATAGTACAGCAACCCAATGGCTACCACAAAACCAGCCAGCGGCCCGGCCAACCCGATATCAAAGTGTTCTTTCTTCGATTGGACAAACTGTTTGATCCGTATGATGGCCCCCATGGTACCGATCAGTAAAGGAAAGGGTGGCAAGGGTATGTAGTAAGGAAGCGTAGTCTTGATCTTATGATATCGCGCAGTAAAATAATGACCGAATTCATGGACGGTCAGGATCAGTAAAAAGGGAATTGAATACTGCATACCTTCCAAAAAATCCTGCCAGGAATACTCGGTATAGCCCCACATTCTACCTTTGATAAAAAAACTCCCCGAAAGTGTGGTGGTAAAAAAAGTTACTAGGAACAGTCCTAAGTGTACCAGGTACTTTTTGATACTTTTATCCATTAAAATAAGTTAAAACGTCATTGGGGTGAAGTACATGGAAAGTTTGGATACCCAATGATTTTGCCGATTTGATGTTATCCGGGTTATCATCAAAAAAAATAGTCTCTTGTGCGGCCAGGCCTTGGTCTTCCAGCACATGTTCATAAATTTCCGCATCCGGCTTTCGCATACCCACAAGATGTGAATAATACTCTGCATCAAATAGTTCCTTAAAAGAAGAGATTCCCTGTTGACCTAGCTTTAGCACCACGTCTTCAAGGTGAATGGCGTTGGTATTGCTTAAAAGGTACAAGGAATAGTGTGGTTTGAGTGCTTGTAATAGGCGGATCCGCTCTCCGGGGATGTCCAAGAGCATGGCATTCCACACATCATCAATGGCTTCATCAGTTAAAGAATTAGGAGCCAATCCACGGATAAAATCACGAAAGTCGGCGTCAGAAATTTCTCCTTTCTCGTATTGTTTGAACCTGTCATCCTCGTGAAACACCTTTAAAGCTTCTTCCTCCCCTATCTCCATCCATTGGGCCATCCCTCGGACAGTTTTGGAAGTATCCAGGTCAATGATCACCCCTCCAAGGTCAAAGATGATATGTCGAATTCCGTGCTTTTTCAATTTTAAAAATTTTGTTTGCCTAATTTTGGGCAAATATGTAACATTGCACACCCAAAACAAAGGTGATGACGTTGGTTTTCATCATCGTGTTTTAGGGCCCTTAGCTCAGTTGGTTAGAGCACCTGACTCATAATCAGGTGGGACGGGTGAAGTAAAATATTGAAAATAAAGGAGTTAGGAAGATTCGAAAATTTGTAGATTTAATTTCTAATGCTTTTCTAACGCTTTTTGGCTTTTTGGGCCAAAAAACCAAGAAAAACAGTTCTTTAACATAGTGAATTAGTTGTACTTTCGCCATCCCTTTTTGGAAAGAGAAAGTCAGCTTTTGGGCCCTTAGCTCAGTTGGTTAGAGCACCTGACTCATTAATTTATGGTGACATTCTGGAGTAATCCAGATTGCAAACCGGGTGAATTCAGGGAACCCTAAGTACCGATAGTTGTCGGTATATGGCAACCCTGAGCCAAGTCCAGTGAATAGATATAAGAGTAGCTGGAAAGGTGCAGAGACTAGAGTGTGAGGAATCTTACCGATAAGCACTCCAAGAGCGCCCGGCACCCCACTTCCGATAACTATCGGGAAGGGTGATGAGATAGTCCACCCCCGTTGCGGAAACTTTCGGAAGGGGAATCAGGTGGCCGCTGGTTCGAGCCCAGCAGGGCCCACATCTATTTAATTCAGCCTTGTAGATCCATAGATTTGCAAGGCTTTTTTTGTTTCATGGGTTAAATAGCAAACAATGAAAACTGTTCGAGATACCATTGTATTGAACTCAGACAAACACTATACTTTCGAAAATCAAACTTATGACAATTGTGTATGCATCATAATTGACGACTTTGCTTTCTTCAAAAACGTTGTTTTCAAAAACTGCTCCTTTGAAAAGAGATTCATAATGAAGGGTGATAATAAGAGATCAAAATGCAATATCAACAAACCCTCAATGGCGGCACCGGTGATACATACATACATACTTAACTTTTGATACAAATCGGTTATATCCCCACATGGTATGATAATCGCGGGTATCATTATGTGGTGACTGTTTCTAAGGTACAGAAAAAAATGTGCAAAACCTTCCATAGATATTGAGGCAACTGCAAGTGATAATTTACGTTATTTGCAATATAGAAATAGGAGCGTTTAAAAAACCTTCATCACCAAATACCCATTTAATATCTCGTTGTTGGTTGCTCCGGTAAACAAATAACGGTCATGAAACGATTTGAAGCTTTTTACAAAAAAAACGACAAGAACAGCCACCTTGAAAAAGGTGGTAAAGTATTTGCGAAGGAAGTAAGATTTGACATCAATGCCGAGAATGAAGAAAAGGCAATGGAATTGATAGACTTAGAAGGTGAAGATTCTAGCGAATTTTACCTCGAAGAAATTTCAGTGGCAAAAGATGGATTGGGGCGCTATTTCCCTGAATCAATTACAGACGCAAGAATACAATAAAGCAATAACAAGTACGATTTCTGGTCCGCTTTTGACGACACGAAAGCAGTGCAAAATGTTCACAGAGCAATGCTATCAAATCGCTAAGATCTTATCATGAACCGTTAGATAAAATTTTAAAAGTAAGTATCTTAGGATCATGAAAGTTCTTGACCGGGCAATTAATCTCATTCTATTAGGAATGCTGACCATCCTGACGTTTTGGTTACGAGCGTATTACATCCAAAACAGAAAAGAAGTGAAGGCCCTGCAAGAGGAAATCCGCTACCATGAGCAGCGGTTGCTTGAACATGCCCAACAATCCTTAGAAGCCAACCCTCCCGAATGGGATGGTTATGAACAGGAGGAAAATCCTATCCTGCATTGAACCATCCAAGGATGACCTCAACCCACTGCTAGGGTCAGCTATCCGCCTAATAGTGACATTGACAAAAAAAAGGCCATTTGTCTGCTTCCCTCCTTATTCCAAAATAATCAAAAAATCCATCCGATACCGTTGGTATTTCACCATCCATTTCCTTTATTAGTCGGTACTTGTGTAGTGGGTACACTGCAACTACTGACTTCCCCCTAACCACCGAAGAAAAGGTTCATTTGGAATCTTTTCAACGTTCAATGACTTTATAAGTAGCGGTATTGGCGATCAAATATCAACTGACCGTGTGAAAAGAATCATGATCGCAAAGGCTGCTGATGCGTAGTTTAACCAGGTAATAGAGGATTTTAACCATTTTGAATGCTAAAAAAACGAATAAGGAGCTATACGGAAAATGAATATTGTACTTATGAGGTGAAAAAAGGGGTAATAATGCAGGTGTATAAGCCGGGCGCACGGCTCAACTATGAAGGGGCCAAACAAATGATTGCGGATCGATTATTTGTCTCCGACAAACAGATGATGCCCATGTACTGTGACGTTCGGGAATTGCTCTCTGTGGACAAACAGGCGCTGGTCTACTTAGAGTCAGCGGAGGCCTCAAAATACCTTACGGCTGCTGCCTTTCATTATGACAATATTCTCAACAAGGTATTTTTACAGAACTTTGCTGATTTTCACGCACCACCTATTCCAATGAAGTTTTTCACCTGCAAGCACAAAGCATTGAGCTGGTTGGAGCTTTTTGATCGTATGAACTAGTATTTCTAGGAAACTTGTAACTTCACACTATCAAAGGCGCTTTAAAAAGGGGTTTGAACCCTAGATGATGCTTGAGACTAACCAAACCCTTAAAAGAGATTATCTAGGGTTTTGACCTAAAAAAACACCCTTTGATCAGATCTTTTAAGGTTTGATTGAAACAGCCTTTCTTTTTTAGTTAGGATTAGCCGCCAAAGTCCTCTATGGAGTAAGTAGATATACAGTTGATGCCTGATAGTAAGAAAATAAAAGATGTCGCTTTCAGCAAGGACCCATCAGTCCAGGATTCGATCAAGCGGCTGTATTCGGATATACAGAAAAGGCAGGCGGCAGGGGAAGATTTGACGGTATTTGAACAGGGCATCTTAGCTACCATCGATGACGAACTCACACAGCAAAAACTCGAACTAAAACGAATTGAAAGTATTCTTAACCAAGCGTATGAAATCCTGAACCAGGCAGAATCCTGGGGGGACGAATACAAAGGCTTGTTTGCCGTACTGGAAAAAGTGGTCTTTCTTGGGATCAAGCAAAATACTTTCAAGGAATACTTTGATTCATTGAACGAGTCCATTGCAGATATTTCCCGGCTGGATTTTCGAGCACAGGCAGAAGTCACCGACATTATGCAGGACAAAAGAAATCTCTTGAATTTCATATCTTTTGTTCTCAACCTCGTGACACAAACGCTCGAACCGGCGGTAGTTTCTCGTAAGGTGCTCAATACACTGCTGTCCGAACAACCGGATACCCTCATCATTGTCACGGATCAAGAACAACGAATACGGTTCATCAATCAACGTGCGGAAGAGGTCCTGGAATATTCTCATGAACAGCTTATCGGCCAATCCATTTCCCAATTTTTACCGGGTATCACGGTGGAACTGCCTGAACAGGGGGCCGTCAGTATGTATGCTGAACCGATCAAGATACGAGGTAGGTCACGTGTGATACCCGCAAAGCTGACCATCACGAAGGCCATTGAAAACCAAAAGGAGCTAGATGAATACATTTATCGCTTTGAAGACCCCAACTCCAACAAGCAACCGGACGAGACCGATCATCTGGACGAGGTAGTCAAATACCGTCAGCTTAGATCCCTATCCCAGGTTATCGGCTCCGGCATCTCTCTGGAAAAAGCAATGGACCCAAAAGATGAGAGTCGATTCTATGTCAATACGATCCTGGAACATGCATGGATTGTGAAGGAACTGATTGGCGGACCGATAGTGGATGGCCTTGAAAGTCTGCCCAAAGGTGCGGAGTTCATTTTCTTCGACCGATTGATCAGGAGTGTTGCCGGAGAGATGAAAGAAATCAAAGAGGGCCAGGTATCTTTCGAGTATGAAAATGATTTTTACGACCTGTTTTTTGGTCCCCCACAAGTCTTAACCTTACTCGTACGAAACCTGTTGGCCTACAGCCTACAACATCAACCTAGCAAAATTGAGATCGCGGTCAAAACTTGGCCACGAAAGGGGGTTAAGTTATTGTATTGTGACGATAGCAGTACAGCCAAAGGATTGCTTGATCAAAGCCCGGAATATGAGGTCATTCGTAGCATCGTAGATGGCCTCTCAGGGTCATTAACTGTGCATAGACCCAACTTTTTCGAACTTTCGATTCCCAACGCTAACGCCTAGCTCGTATGTTAGCTAGGTTAAAATTAAGCAGTAAGGTAAGCACTAGATTTGAGAGAAAACTCAAAGAGATAGGATTAGGAGTCTAGCTTGATACGAATAGGTCGATATCGCATTTTAGGATGATCACCTATCTCTTTTTCTCAATGAGCTTGAACAAGTACCTGGGTCAGCTGTGCTAGACCGTATCAAAAACGAGCAAAAGTGTTTTTGAGAGTTAAAAAGGAGGATATGGAACCAATCATTATCAAACAATCAATAGGGATAGATGTAGCTAAAGATGATTTCAAAGTGTGTTATGGTTATATCAATAGCCATATGAAGCATACTATTATATCAGAAGCTGGTTTTGATAATACACCTACAGGAATGGAATCCTTGATTCTGTGGTTTTCAGAAAAGCTTATTTCATCGGATAAGCTTAGCATTATTATGGAATCAACTGGTGTTTATCATGAAGCACTTTGTCATTTTCTCTATGGTCAGGGGTTCAATGTATGCGTTATGCCTTCAGGAAGGGTAAAGAAGTATGCTGAAAGCCTTCAACAACGATCGAAGACGGATTTACTGGATGCCAAGATGCTATGTATTCTTGGCTTGGAACGAGTGATAGATCGATGGGAACCTGCCAGACAAGTATTACAAAACTTAAAGAGCTTATCTCGTGAGCGAGGGCAATTGGTAAAAGAGCAAAGTGCATTAAAATGTAAACTTCATGCCTTGGAGCACAGCTTTAGTTTTCAAGAGAGAGTTTTATTGAGGCTTAAAAAGCGTCTTCAATTGATCTTGGATCAGATAAAAGAAGTAGAGGCCGAAATGCAGGAGCTAGTAATTTCAGACGAAGAACTAAACTATAAAGTAGCTCAACTTACTTCGATACCAGGCATTAGTTTTATCTCAGCCACAGTGGTCATAGCTGAGACAAGAGGTTTTCATGGTATTACAAGTGCGAAGCAATTGACTTCTTACACAGGTTATGATGTAGTTCATAGAGAATCAGGGTTATACAAGGGAAAAACATCCATAAGTAAAAGAGGAAATAGCTATATCAGAGCCGCACTGCACATGCCCTCGTTGACGGCAGTACGATGTAATCCAACACTTAAACCCTTTTATCAACGGCTCAAAGAAAAGAAGTCTAAGCCTATTATTGCATTAGTGGCAGTCCAACGTAAACTACTTTGTCTGATGTTTTCACTGTGGATTAATGACACTAATTATGATCCTTGTTATCAGGAAAAATCAGCAGAGACATTAGCCTCTGCCTAACAGGATGATCCAAATAAATTGGATCTCCTAAAGTCTTAAAAACATTTGGAATTGTACACAGTACCTAGTAGCTGATTTCTTTTCCATCATTGGATAGAAAGCAATTATTCGTCAAGGAGGAGATAAATTCTAAATCTTCTTCAATGGTCTTTAACCGCTGAGAATCTTCCTTATAGCTTGAAAGTATATCTCCAATGTGTGAAGTAGAATAAAGAGTAACGATTCTGTTGGGCTGGTTAAGGATTTCCTTGAGTTGTTTATGATGACCTGATCTCATCTGAGAGATTACACTCCAATCCAAATAGATGAAAACCATAGTCCAACTTTTAGGTTACAAGTTTGAAATTGAGGTTTGGGGCCTGATATAAATTTGACTTAACAATTCGGCCCTCAAATCCTTGTTTCTTAAGGTCAGATTTATATTTTTTAAATTTTTTGTAATCCATTCTAGGATCAAAAACAATATCCTCAATTAAATCAAACGGGTCAATTGAATATTTGAACAAGTCTCCTTTAATCTTCTTATTACCATTATATAGAATCCGTACTTCATTCTCATGTTTGAATGCATTCCTTTTAAAAAGAAGTGTCTTCGCATGCCCTGCCCCTGTAGAATCTAGCAACCAAGATGAAATTATTTTTGAGTTATTAAGCATTCCATTAAGGCTCTTTTTGTTGTAATAATCAACCTTACCAATGAAGCAGTGAATGTCTCTAAATTTATCAGACTGGTCATATAATGATTTTAGCAATTTTCTAGGAGTGGTTCTTACTCTCACACCATCCTTTTTTGGAGCATAAATTCTCCAGATAGCATCACTTTCATTTGTATATGTCCAACATTGTCCATAAAAATTATCTCTAAAATCAATCGAGAATAACTCACCAGACTCCAGTTCACCTGTTGAATTCATAATTACATTTTCAAACGGATCGTCCCAAAGCTCAGGTCTTACAAGAGTTAATTGTTTTGAGTTAAAAATTTCAAATAGCCGATCGACAGAAAAGACCCGATAAATGCTTTTATCTTTTTGCTTCTCCGTCATATTCAAAAAATTTCTAACCATGTGAAAGTAATTGCTGGTATCGTCCAGATATAGCACGTGCCTTTGGACTATCAAATATCACAAAAGTTTCCGTTTCACACTCACTATCAGACTGCTCAGTAGAGGCATGTGCTATGTCGTTTGTTGACATCAGTATCTTCTTTAAGCTGTTATCCGATTTTTAAAAACTTCAAAAGTTTCTTGTTCCAATATACCTAGTTCGATAATGAATTTATAGCGATACTTTTTGTACTGCTGCAAAAGAGCATCTTCAAATTCCACAGCTACACCGTCCTCTGAAGATTCAAAGGCCAGAGCCTTAGTTACTTTTTCAGTTAATTTTATCCCAATGTTTCCATCAAATTTGGCATTAGTTCGAAAATAGGGTTCGTCAATTTGAGAGCCATTGTTTGGAATGAAGCACAAGAAGTAGTTTGTAGGAAATTGGTATGCTTTCTTCGCTTGTTTATGAGTCATTTGAACTTTGCGTTCATCCGGGTTAATTGATTTCATCTCAACATAAAACTTCTTCGAATCAATTCGCCTTGTAATTATAAAATCCTGTTCCCCGTCCACCTTCTCAATCTCTAACCGATTGTCAGCATTGATAATTTCTTGAAACAATTTTTCAAATAGGTCACCCGCATGTTTCTTGAATTCAAATTCTTCTTTTTCCTTTTGAATTTCTTCTAGTGCCTGTTCACCCAACCGTAATTTCAATTCCAAATTCGGATCGTTCAGTAAAGCCACTTTAGAAGGATCTAAATTCGCTAAATCTTCAACAGAAATTTCACCTTCTCTGTCCTTACGGAGTAGTTCTGTGAACTGTTTAAGTTTCGCTTCATTTGCAGTTTTGTATAAAAGTGTATCGGTTTTAAGACCTTTGAAGTATTCCCTTCTCTTATCAGGGTTTTCATTAAGCCAGTTGAGTAGTTTTGAAAATAAATCCTGTAATTCATTTGAGGGCTGATCGTTACGAAGTAAATCCTTTACGTTCTCGACAATCAGCAAAGAAATCCCCTCAATTGTTCTGGTCTTGTTTTGCGGCAGTTCTAAATATATTCTTTTGTCTAATAATTCTGTTCTCCAGTCAGTTACTCCATTCTTGAATTTGGCTGTTGAAGCATGAATCTCCTTTAATTCTTCATCGATGGTATCATCATCCAGATACAATTCATCTTTATCTTTGAACTCACCAAATTGATTTGGAAGTATTACTGTTTCTGTTTCTCCAAGTAGTGTCTCCTGTTCTTTTGTAATTAAAGAAACCCATTTGTTAAGCCAGGTCATGGTCTTTTCTTCGTCATTGCCAAAAAGCCCTGCACTTAATGATTGAACGGTACCCTTTCCTGAAATAAACTTTGAAAATCGCTTTAATGATATTTTTGGACAGTCTTCCCATAAAACGTCATACCAAGCATGCACTTCGTTTCTTGGAGGAAGAAGTGGGGGCATTATTTCATTCATTAAATCCCACATTTCATCCCTAATTTCCTGCTTAGGATTACTTGGAAACATTACTTTGGTGTTTTCCTCAAGAATTGGAATTCGACCTTTAATAGGATTGTCAACGAGTGGTAGTTTTAGCAAAAACGCCTTTATTGGATTCTGAATTTTGTCCTCATACCAAGTCTTGTCCATATCTGGAACTTGGGGAGAATCCTTCAAAGTATTGAATAACAGAAAGGTGTTCTTCAATCCAATTTTAGAGATGTGTTCAGCAAGTGGTTTAAAAAGCTCTACTGAGTTTTCGAATACTTTGTGGTTTTCTATACCTTCAGCAGTATTCGAAAGCCAAATCCCATCGCGTTCTTCTTTTGGGATAAATGATTCGGAGTTTAAAACTACCGGAAAAGGAAAATCATGTGCCCCGATTAAAGGAAATGGACAGAATAAAATCGGATGATGCTCTTCTAGCGTTTTGATTCGGTGGCATCCTTCAAATTCTTCTATTTCAACTCCAAGGTCCACATTGCCATCCGAACTGATCAATAATTTGATCTCATCTTGTGAGGGATTGCCAGAAATCGATTTTTCAATAATAACCTCCCTAATCCACTCATTTATTTCCTTCGTTTGTGAGTCATCTTTTTTGTAGCATGTGATCGTATTAGAAATTTCATTTTGAATAGTAACACTTCTCACTTTTGGGATAAATGCAAGTGCAAAGAGTAAAGAAGTTTGTAAATCGTCAATTGATTCTAGGACTAAGTCTAGAAGTTCATCATCAATTGGATAAGTAAAGAATGTATCAAAGTGACTTTGATTGTAGGCATATCCTTTTTTTTGGGTTCGATTCTCTCTAAAGTCCTGCCAAGTTTTGTTGATACTATCTGACAGTTCCGTTTTATCTACAGCCGATCTATCTAATTTGAAGTTAAAATCGAATGGGATATTGTCCTTTATGTAGACCCCTTTTACATGAATGATTTTTGACAAAATATGAGTAGCCAGAAAACCTGTCCCAAATCGTCCAGATTTGTCCGAGTCTTCCTCATCCTCTTTGTCTGAGTATGGAAAGATTAAGTTTTTTGCGTCTTGATACCTGAATGGATTTCCGTTGTGGGAAAATTGAATGAACAACTGACTTGTTTCGTCTCTGTAGAGTCTTAAGTTAGCATCAACTCGTTCACCTTGTTTTACAGCGTCTTTCGAATTCTGGAGTAGTTCCCAAAACCACCTTCTTTTTGCAATTTCTGGACGATTACGAACTTTAGTTAGTTTGTCGTTAATATCCTTAGCAGAAAGTTTAAATACTACATCGAATAGTTCCTGTACTTCTTCCTGATTGTAGGTTGATTCTTGCGTCATGTGAGTATTGATGCCAAGAACTAGTGTATAACGCGAACCGCAAAAACGGTTATACAATTCATAAAATTGTGTAATTCATTGATTTTTGATTCTATATCCATTTGTAGTCGATTGTAAGTATTTGTTGTTGGTTTGGTGGTGAATAGTTTACATACTATTTAATCTTATGAATTTATCAACTAGAAAGCACCATTCAAAACAGTTTGATCATAAAAACCGCTAGGCGAGGAATTTTATTTATTGCCTGCTAGCGGTTTTTGGGAAAGTGAAAATTAAGGGGTATGTGAAATGTTTTTGATGTTCATTTTTCCAATTGATGAAAAATCGGAGCGTTGAACCGCCAAAAAAATCTTAAGTTCCACTTCGAGTCAAAATCAATCCTCCCGATAGTACCAGGAAATCCCACCACCTCACATGTGATTTGAGGGTTCGCTTCTTTGAAGCGATGAGCTGATGCTTGTCCAAGGATAGGTAATTCACAACTTGCGAATCTCAATAGTGAATATAGTCTACCGTAGAATTCATGAAAATGAAGACAATGGTTATCCGACTAGTGTGTGGTTTGATTAAAAAAATCCATTTGGAGGCAGGGAAGCTGGTCGAGCAGGGTGATTTGGAGGTGGAGGTGAGGTATCGATATCGCTCAGGCAAACGGGTTATAGGGCGGGGGAGACCCCGCCGGGTAACCCCATGCCACGTATTGGCTTTTGGTGTGGTCATTATCCAAGTGGACGAAGTTACTGCCCATACCTATTCGTTTGAATCCCACACTCCGGGCAGCGGCCACTAATCGATCTTGAATAGCCTTTGACGGGGTGTGGATGTCAACAGCCTTGCATACAGGGATTTTATGTGCTGAATTTCTCACACCACCTACTTTACTGTTCCAGTACGCACTTCTTGCGCCCGAATTGATGTTTTTAAACACCGGATACCCTGATCTTTTGGCCAGCTTCTCCAACATTTTTAACAGTTCCTTATCCATACACCTCCCACTTCCGGGAACATCCGGGCTGTCGAATACGGAAAGGTCTATCTTGGACCTGGAATGCAGGATAACGACCAGGGCCCCTATGACTACCACAGAGGCTAGGCCGATCCCTAAGTAGATGTACTGCTTTTTTGTTACCTCGTTCATTTACCCCCTATTTTCACCGCACTTGCATGGTTTCTTTTTCTTCCCATCCCGGAACATCTTGTAAAACTTAATGCTCATGTAGGTGATGTTCAGGGTCAATGAGATCCCGATCAGTACATTCAGTGTTGAATTAGTTGACCCCCGATTCATGTTTGAGTTGGTTTAATTGATCTTCGAGTTCCTTATTCCTGCTTTCCAAGTCTTGAACATGTCGCTCCAGTTCGTCTATCCTCCCCTTTTGCAAAGTGATAGTTTCCTCCATGTCCTTGATTTTGTTTTCTAATGTGCGTGACCAGAGCATCCAATTTTGTACAATCTCTTTATTGGCCAAAGCATAGAAATTTCTTGCTTCAGCCGTCTTGACCCCTTTATCGCTTCTCCATTTAATGATGGTGTCAATGAGTCGCCAGAAACTTGTCGCCCCAAATACTACAGCTCCAACTTTTAACCAATCCATGATATTCTAAGAAATTCGTTGTACACTAAAACTCTCCCTTACAATCAACTGTGATTGACCTGGCGTAAAGATTTGTCCTGTCATCCTAATCAACAGGTCATTCGTGAAATTGACTTCTTCCCGAGTCTCTATGTTAGTGATTTGGTTAGGCTGGCCGCTAATAGCGAAATCGGCCCACCCTTTTCCAATCGTTCCTGAACGATGCAAGACCACTTCCAACCTAAAAGAACCTACCACACTAATATTGATGTTTTGTGCGATCAAGGTATCTCCTAAGTAGAGGAAAAGTCTTTTCTCAGCCGGGCTTGGAAGAGGGGGCAATGAATCACGGAAGAGGCCAGATGCAACGATTTTCAAAATTTCATTCGGTCGTATGGTTTCTGCCCGTAGCAAATAGGAACCGGGGAACTCTACTTCATTCGTTGTCGGAGTATCTGTTACAACTGCTGCTGCATGGTTGCCAGAAAGTACCGCTTTTCCTACCCTACTGTCCAAGATGGTCCTGAATCCTACGGCTGACACCATGACGTTGGAGGGAGGTTCATCGTCTGTTAACTCTTGAACCGTAGCGAATCGCGCAATCCCTGGACTGTTTGTGGAAGCTGGAGAGGGTCTGTTTCTAATGACACGCCAAGCTTCCGCCACGGCAGGGTTGGCAAAAGAACCTCCATTGTTTTCACGAATGCAGCGTAAAACATCATTCTCACTCACGGAAAGTCCCGAGCCGCCATCGCTGTCTCCAATGGCTCCTTCGTTGACGATATTGTAAGTATCTCCAACCTTGCCCGAAGGAAAACTTGGAAAGGTGCTCGCATCTAGCTCCCCCTTGTCTGTCCAGGTGCCGCTTGTAGGTTCATTCGTTTGCTCTTCCAACACCGTATTTAACAGGGAGGACGTGATCACCCCGTCCCCTTGACCGCCGGTGGCCTCTTCTTCGGTGGCTCTCCGTACAATACCGGGTTCTTGTTCACTCGCTTCCACGATCCGGTCATCGAACACAACTCCGAGTTGTTCTGCGCTGATCACGCCTGAACCCTGGCTGTTTAGGGCATCTTCTTCCGAGGCCCGTGTGACGACCCCTAGCTCATCGGTCGTTGCTTCCACCACCCTTTGATCCAGCACAGTATTCAGGGTATCGGACGTAATAACCCCGTCCCCTTCTCCATCGGTGGCCTCTTCTTCGGTGGCTTTCCTTACCGTGCCAGCCTCTTGCTCGGTCGCCTCCTTGACTCGTTCCCCCAACACTACTTGCAGCACAGGAGCAGTAATCACCCCGGTACCGTCACCGTTTAATCCCTCATCTTCTGAAGCAAGGACCACCACTCCTTCTTCTTGCTCTGTGGCAAGCTCCAGGTTTTCCCCGTCAATCCTACCCACTAGGTTTAGATCTCGTACATCTACATCACTTTGATAACCTCCAAAACTCATATCTTAACTATTATCGAGTTACTGAAATAATGGCTAACCCAACCAGGCCAACGGCCATCCACCGCTTGTCCCGCTTTTTTTGCTTTAGCTCTTTGTTTCGTACTTCGAGTATCCCCTCGATGGATCGAAGGTTCTCTTTATGATTTTCGGCCATTTGATGGGTTAGGTCCAGTTTCACATCCAGGTTATAAATGACCTGGTCTTTCCCTTCCACAAGCGCATACAATCGCCGGTTTTCACTGCCAAGTGCATGAGCAAGGGAATCATTGTAGGCACCCTTCACTACCAGCTTTGCCAGTTTTTTAGATTGGGGAATGCTGAAGCAGAAAAGGGTATCGTCATTTACTACCTGCACTATCGGTTTTAAGCTCTGCGAAAAAACGCAACAGCTTATGACCATCATAGCTATCAATAATTTGAATCGTTTCATTTTGCTTTCTTTTTAAGCCACTTATCTTTTGTTGATCCTGAACGAGTAGTATCGTCAGGCTATCTGCCGTTAGCTCCAGTACCGTATTGATCGAATCAATCGTCACGAGTACGCTGGAGAGGGAATCATTTTCCTGCTGGGTCTGCTGGAGTTGCCTTTTTAAGCTTTTTTCCAGCTCGCTTCCTTCGGATGTTCCGTAGAACGTATGCCATACCAAGTAGAATAAACATATTGCTGCGATAAGGAGATACTTACTGTTTTTTGCTCGTTCCATTTTTCGAAATGAAGTGGTTACCGGGTAAGTGGTGACGGCCTGGTTTTAGCAGGCGTACCACCTGTTCAATCATCAGTTTGTGAAAGATCATGGCAAAAAGCAGGGACTTGAAAAGTAACTCGACCTGGTGCAATGCTTTGCCACGGAGAAAGAAGATCGTTGTCGCGTAAACTACCCCTACAATCAGGGTCCTGTAACGAGTGCGTAACCTGTATTTGAATAGCCTTGTGAACAAGGCGGTAGTTTTCGGTTGATTGATCGCATAAGCTAGTAAGATAAATGTGACGATAAAGGACCAATCGAGCCCGACTAAATAGGACATGAGCTGTCCAACTATTGTGTGATAAGCATCCATCATTTGAAATTTTTGATTACTACTTTTTAAAGGGTTAAGAGTCGCTGGCCAATCGCTTTGACGACTTTCACTGTGACCGCATTACCAATAAGGTGATACCTTCGTGTCCGGGACACTTCTTTCAAGTTTCCAGCATATACCCCGAGTTTTGTCCAATCGTCCGGGAACCCTTGTAGCCGTTCGCACTCTACTTCCGTAAGCTGCCGAATTTGACCTTGGGTATACACTCCCTGTTCACAGGTGGTATCCAGTGTTTTCACTTTCGTTGTTTGTACCCGGCCCTTCCGACTTGTTGAGGTCGGTCGCTGGAAATCAACAATGTTCCCTTCCCTGGCTACTTCATATCCCTGCTTCAACCCGGAGTTGATAAGTAGATAGGTCTCTCCTGAATTCCGAACACTCCCGTACCGGGTATCTAGGGTTGAGGTATGATTTTGGCCCTGAACCCTTTGCTTTTGGATCGGTTTTCCACGGTATTGCAGGTGAGATAATCGATCTGTTGCTGTGAAAGGAAATACGCCCGGGGTACTCTTTTGATCAAGATGTCCGATAAGGAATATCCGCTCTCTATTTTGGGGTATAAACCATAGGCTGTTAAGCAATTGCCATTCAAGTCGATAACTCCGTAGGTTGGTAAACGCTTGCAATATCGCTTGAAAATCCCGGCCTTCGTTGGATGAATAGGTCCCTTTAACATTTTCCCAGATAAATAGATCAGGTCGAGTTTCGTTGATAATTCGGATGGCTTCAATAATGAGGCTACTTCTTGCTCCCGTAAGACCCTTTTGTTTGCCCGCAACGCTGAAATCCTGGCAAGGGCTGCCAAAAGTGACAATGGTTGTCCCTGATTTTTCAATAGTAGATCCTTTAATATCTGTTACTGATCCAAGTAAATTACTATTCGGAAAGTGATACTCATAAACTGCCTTGGCGTGAGCATCGATTTCCGAATAGTAGTGAGTGGCAGGAATAAATCCCCCTTGGATAAGCCCCAATGCAAATCCACCAATTCCTGCGAACAGGTCGATAAGGATAATATGCTTGTTCACTAACGTTTCATACTCAAGGGGTTACTGTTTAAACTGATTCGGTTACGACCTAGGAAGGAAAAATCACCCCTTCCAACTGGTTTAGCCCGGCTTTTTGAAATGCGCCTTTTTGCTTCAGCCGTGCTAAATGAGACCTAAATCTCTTTTCTTCCTGTGGGTTTAGTGTCTTTTTACCCATGGGATCTAGCCGTGTCAGAAAAAAGAGCACTTCATGAGCCTTGTAATCCAGGCTGTTCAAATCCTGCTGGACACTTTCCCAATTGATGGACTTTTTTGGGTGCCGTTCCTGGGTCAAGGACCTCCATTTCTTCATCAGCCAGTTATTCAACCAGCCCTTACCCATGGATGTGAATCTCCAACTTGCATAGGCAATACCTAACGCAGCTAATACACCCCCTATCACCATTATACCCTTTTTTGAAGCCATTTTTAACCCTTTTTAAGCTTTTACTGGACTAGTCGATTCCATTGATTTAACAATCGCCCGTATGGAATAAAAAGCTATCGTGCTCACGATCACCGTCCCTACCGCGTAAAATGATGCATGAAGCAATGTGTCCTTAGACAGTGCAACAGTCACATCGGTTTTGATCCCGTCCTCATCGACTAATGAATCAAGAAAGCTCTTAATATTAGTTTTCTTCGTTGACATACCTACCTAATGATTACTTGTTCCGTTACATGCTTACCCATTCGGTAGCGCTTGTAGGTTTTTTCGGATACTGAATCCACACCTAGATGCTTTTTTACTTTGTCTTCCGTCCTTTTGTCAAACGTATCCGTGACCTGTCCGAATACGCCGTAGTTCCTTGTCAGGAACACCTGGAGCCTTTCAACGCGATGGCCTTTACTACCCAACCGCAAGGGGAATTCGTCCCCTTCGGGAGTTCGGACCGGGGCCTTTGTGGGTTCGATGTCCAGTTCCTTGGCAACCTCCATCGGTTCTTCCCCCGGTGCTTCGTCCAGTTCCTCCAATGGCGTTAGCTCAATACCCATGTGGGGGTCCGGTTCTTCCTCTACCATGTCCTCTTCATCCAACGAATCCGCCGGATCTACTTGGAAACTTGCTTGCTGCCTTTTCCGATACCCTTCGCTTAGATCAGGATCATTGAGCGCTCGCTCGATCTTTTCTTCATCTTCCCTTAACATCATGTAAGCCAGGATACCCAATCCCACTAGGCCCCCGACTACACAACCTGCTGTTATTAGTTCTTTGTTTGTCATTTTCCCACGAATTTTAGCGAGTTTTTTATTCCTATGATGTCAGACTGACCGAGCGAATCCTTGCCCAATTTTTGCTGTGCTGCGGATCGGGTAAGCTGTCCAAATTGATTGTCCACCCCGTCCCTGTTGGGTCCCGTGCGACCAAGGTTTGCACCCATTGATCGTAAATATCTTTGCAATACACCTACGTCCGGATGACAGGTCCGGTAATTCAAGGGATACCCGTAGCTCTTACACCAGCTCCCCCCACCGGAAGAAGACCTTGGCCGGGAAGATCCTGCAGAAATTGCAGCGATTTCCTTCCGCGCTTTCTGCTCCTTTTTCTTCTTCATGAAGTACCAAACAGCCACCCCACCGCCTATAAGCAGGATTGCCCCGCCGCCAATCCAAATGACCTTCGAGTTGGCTTTGCCTTTTTTGATCGGTTGATCCGTTGTTGTTTTCACTTTATTCATTGTTCTTTCATTTATGCTAACCGATAGTCTGGAAGCTTTCGGATAGGCGCGTTTACATAGCGTTCCATTTCGCTACTGCTTAAAAAGCCGTTCAAGTAGTTCCACATATCTCTTTCCTCGTTATCCCAAAAGGCCCTGGATAGGTTGGCCACCTGCACTTTATCTTTTAGTTGTCTAAAGACTTCACCGACTACCATTTCGTCATCATCATTCCACCAATTCTCTCCCTTTGCCTGGTAAAGGGTCTTGGCCATCTCTTTAGCCGATCTGCTATCCAACACCAACACACCTTTAGGAGACACCCATCTTTTCACATCGTCCTCATAGCGCATATCGAATGGGTCGTTCCAATTCGGCTCCGTGAGTGTCGACCCCTGGTTGTTTTGCCCGACTGAGACACCACCGGAGATCCCACCTGTCTTTCTACGATCCAGCACCCTGTTTCCATAAATGTCCTTTTTGGTCTTCTCCTTGATCACCAAAAAGTACAGCGCGGCTCCACCGCCCAACAAGATTGTAGAGCCCCCGATGATCCATCCTATTTTGCTATTCATCTTCATACGGTTCGAAATGCTGGTAATGGATTAATGATTGACAGTACATTCCCGATCTCCTTTTCATCCAAGCGTTCATTGAGCCGGTCTATGAGGTTCACCTTCCGGTCATTCAATCGCCAATAAGCGTTGGCCACTTGTGAAACCTGGACCTTATCCTTGAGTGCACGAAAGACCGCATAGAGCTTTTGCTCATTGTCGCCCCCTCTCAACCAGTGATTCCACGCGGATTTGATTTGGTTGGCATAGTCTTCGGCTACCTTATCATTCAGGACAATGACCTGCCTGCCCGCGTTTTTAACGATCTCGTCTTTGTAACCAAGACCGAGGGCCGGTTCTGCCAGTAGTCCAGCCGTAGCGGGTTTAAGAACCTGCATGAGTTCTTTGATGAATTCAGACGCACGTTTGTTCTGCCGATTTCGCTTGTATGAAAAATAGATCGACACCACGCATCCGGACGCGGCCACCACACCCACTATTATGATCCAATTTCTTTTCATGCCTTCATCATTTTGAGACCTGCAAGTTTCCCGGCCCTGCCGGCAGGGTGTAACATGGCCAAATCGGTAGCGTCTCGTTTTTTCGCTGTATTGATGAATAAGATCAGCGCGACTAGCGCAACCCCTCCCAACAAAATCGGCCCGCCTACTTCGATCACTTTCGTCATCCCTTTTCCAAATCCCAAGATGTTACCGCTTATGGCAGATAGATCGGCAACCGCCCGGGTTGCCGCATTGGAGACATCAATGCCGCTTTTTTTCAGCCACTTGTTGAAATCAGGATTAGTCGCACAAAAAGTCGCGGGACTCGCATCCCATGTGAGCAACCAAATGTTCCGCGCATTTGACTTCCCGAACTCTTTGACCAGCTCCCCATAGTAGGTTCGCCACAAGTCACAGGGACTGCTCCCATCGGGTATGAGAAAGGTTTGCTTACCGACCTGAATCTGTCTCATTTCGTGATGTCTTTACTGGTGCTTTCGCCGACCTTCACTCTGCCGGAGGCAATCAACAACCGGTAGCGCACGACCCACCCGAAGGAGAATCCAAAAATGAACGCTATGGTGATCCACGCAATCATTAAATGCCTACCTGTAAAATGTTACTGGTTTGTTCCTTAGCCTCTGACTTGGATAAACCGGTATCTTCCAACACCTTTTTGAGGCGTTCTTTTAACCTTCGCTCTTTTTGAAGTGCCTCTTCTTTACTGTACTTGAGATAGATCTGTCTACCTAGCCAGAAACCAACTGCTAACGATATGACTGTCCTCATTTTTCGTCCTTTTTTAAGTGGAAACAAATATGTTGTCAGAGGGAATGCCGATCTCCTGTAACCACTTAGGTACATCAAAGGCCGGGTTCTTACTTCCCTTTTTGCTTGGGACCTGGTCCCACCCCAAGATCTGGACACTTGGAAATCGCTTAACGAAGAACTTAACCACCGTGGCCAAGGTATCCGTTTGAAGTTCAGTGCGGGTATCCTTTTCCTTGTTCCCTTTTTCATTGAGCCCCCCGGCAAAGGCCAGGAATTTGGCTGAACCGTTGATGCCGTTCACCCCTTCGCTGATTCCAAAGAGATCGGCTTCATTGGGGTTTCCTTCCGGGAGGATTACTTCTAGTTCACCCTCCAGGTTAACCAAGTAGTCAAAGCCCGGGCGATTGAGTCCTAACCCTCCGTGTGCCTTGGAGTTGGTTTGCGACTCAATCACATCGGCTTTTGTGACTTCTTTTCCTTCGGCTGTTTCAGTGCCGGTAATAATCAAATAATCTGGTGCTTTCATAATCGCTATTTAGTGTTGATAAATGTTTTTCCCAGGTATACCAATAGATCGCAAATAGGTAGGCATATCGTAGCAAGGGCACGGCTTATCCGTGTTGGGAGCCTGGTTATGGCCCATCACTTTGATGTTTGGGTGCCGCAAGATCATGTACCTGATGTAAACTTCTTCCGACTGCTTTTGGGCTCTTGTCCGGGTATCCTTGTAGTTTCCGTCTTTGCCCAGACCACCCACATACGCATAATGGCGAGAACGTCTGTTGATGCCTCTTGCGCCATTTGAAATCTCCCAGGATTCAACCATATTGTCCTGGTCAAATGGGATCATGTTGTGTAGACTGCCATCCAGGTAGATCACATCGGAGTAGCCTGGTTTGCGCCATCCTCTTCCTCCTGCATGTTTGGGGTCCGTATGCCACTTCAAAACATCTTCTATAGTGAAGTGCCGCCCTTCGGTAGTGTAAAGACAGTGTCCTACTAAAAATTCTAACTCATTCATTTCAATCGTTGGTTTAGATTACCTCGTGTGTTCATGTTATCGCTATGGTGCTTTTCAAGTATGGTCAGTTGGTTGATCTTGGTGGTGCCACAAACCCTCCAGCCAGCCACCTTAAAGCAATACCCCGGGTTGTTACTTTGGATCTTGGAAGGGTTGACGTAGGTGTAAAGTCGAACCCCTGGCCAAGTGCTCCAGGCCCATTGTTCCGCTTCTCGAATGAGGGTGCTTGAAAGCTCCGGCCCTTCGTTTCGGAAAGCGGCGCAATTCACGCCTATTTGACCACTGTCATCCAAGAATTTCCGCCAAACGAAAAGCGCCAATCCGTCCGCCGTTCGAAGGACCAATCGCTCACCTGGACCTACAAAACGCGTAGGTACGCGGCCATCCTTGTAAAACTTTTTGGAGTAATGCCGGTTAAAAAGCACCAATGCCCCGGGATCACCATCCCTTACCTGGACCCACCTTGTTTCTGCGAGGTCAAGCATGGGGATCGTATGAATCATATCATAGTTGGTTTTACCCATGCTGCACCTCCTTTCTAATGGCCTTTTTCCACGACTTGGGAATACCGTTACCCATTTCCACCCCGACCGATTTTCGTGCCTTTTCAGGTAGAAAGGTGTACATGTCGAATTGGTGGTAATACACCATCATCGTGATGCTCTGTAGCGGGGCAATCTTGAATTCCCACCCGTTCGAGCCGTCTATAATGGCTCCTTCGAACGCATCTACCTCTGATACATTTTGAAAGTTTTGAGGGCTCCGATAATCACCGAATGATACGGACCTGATGGAAGCCGTACCGGTAGCGCTGCCATCTCTCATTTTAAGTACATTGAACCTTTCCTCTCCAGACAGAATAAATTTCACCTGTTTGACCAAGGCGGGATTGTGTTGAAAATCCCTTCTTTTTTCCTCGTAATCCCCATCTATGATGACCGCACTGTTTTCGCCCGTGAATCCCACAAAAGAGATGGTTCCGGTACCCGTAGCCGAGGTGAAAAGCAGATCACCGGTAACGTTGAGGGCAAGACCATTATTCACCTTGACCGGTATGGTAGCTCTCTCCTGTCCCTCTGTATCGATCACAGAGACACTGTTGTCCTCGCGGTTAGCCACGTAGATGAAATCATTGCTTTCATTGTAGAGAGCCCTGGATGGACTTTTACCTACAGGTATGGGACGACCTACTTGAAAATCCAGGGTGTTCACGGGGATTACCTCATCACTGCCGGTTGATACCACATAGATTTGTTCCGTCTTGGGATGGAAAACCACATGCGTAGGCCTTGTACCAGCGTTCTCAATCAAAAAGACGAGCTGGTTAAACTGGTCAATGATGCTGACGCTACGATCCACACTATTGACGACATAAACATCACCGGTCAAAGGGTTGACCGCTACGCCCAATGGGTTCTTACCTGTATCGATGACTTCTTGCTGGAGTGTCTGGGTATCTATGATGGAAAGGGAATGATCCACATAATTGGTCACATACACTTTTTCTGTAGCCGGGTTGAATGCTACGGAAAGGGGCCTCACACCAACAGGTATAGATTCGGAAACCCGGAAATCCAAGTCAATGATGCTTAGCGTATTCGATACCGAACCGACCACATACACCTTTCCAAAATTTGGACTCTCTGCTACGGTATTCACCGTGAGATCCACAGGCGAATTGAACCCGGGAAAGTTGGAGGGCTCCAATTGGATCACACGGACCAACTGCCCTCCAGGTCCAACAACTGACACATTGTTGGTGAGTTGGTTGGCAATGTAGATTAATTGATTGGCCGGGTTAAACACCATTCCTTGCGGGTGTATGGTATTCTCTACTACGGTCTGGTTGACCACTGAAAGGTCCTGCACGTCCTCCGGGGTAGGAAGGCTTACCGGGGTAGACCTATTGGCCTCCCAAATGGAAACCGTTCTTTCCTTGTTTGAAGTATTTTGAATGTTGACCTGGGTCACCTCGTAAGCCTTGTGAAGCTTGGTAGACTGCCTTGGCGTTTGTGCCTTCTTTTTAAAGCGCTGTGTCACCGACCTTCCCTGCTTGGAAATCCCGCTTAATAGCCGTTCTTTCTTTTTCTTGGCTTTTTCATCATTGGAAACATCAATAACCCCTTCACGAGTACCCCACTTTTCCAGGTCCTTAATGTACCTGTCCAGCTTCTTTAGGTGGGAAGATTCCCCAACAGACGCAATCCTGCCTTTTTGAATGGCTTTCAGCTTGGTCAACAGCTTCCTCCTATCAAGCAACAAGTCGGAAACATCTATGATCCCTTCCTTCGTCCCCCATTTTGCCAGGTCCTTGAGGAACTGCTCTCTTCTTCTCAACAGTTTGGGGGCAATCTCCGATTTCATTTGTGTCAGCTCCCCGGGCAGAAAGCAATCTTCCCCGGCATGGCCGACCGTCCTCTTTACTTCACCCTTATGATCGCCACAACCACAATCGCTGTTTGATGAACGAAGTTTTGCTAACATGCCCAATCCAATGCCGGTAGCAGTCAATAACCCTATTTTCCAAATCGTTTTCATGAAGCTTTTCTTAGGTTTTTGTCGGCATTGAATCGTTCAATAACCTCCTTCGCATTTTGGACCCGCCGGATATGCTCCGGGCCCACCGAATCACGATGTTTATTGAATACCTTGGTCAGTGCGTACTTTGCTTCAATAGTTGGAAAACCGTATTCGAGGTAGTATCGAAGACCACATTCGTCCGCCTCTTCTTCGCTTCGGGTATTCAGGAAATAGTGACAACCTTCATGAGAAAGTATGGCCACCCGCACCGGTATTGTGAATTGATGAAAAAGCTGCTGCGATAATTGTACCCTTGGCATTAAGCGGTGAATCCGGGCAGGGGTAATAAGCGGCTTTCCAAAGTCATTTGTGATGACCGGTAAGTATTGAATCAAAAACTCATGATCCGGGGAATGGTAAAAACCGGGCCTGACGTATCCCGCCCTCTGCGCAAAGCGTATCGCAAAATCCATGAACCGATGTTGTTCAGGGCTTGCCCATATTTCAGACGGGGGCAGCTCGTCCAAGTCAAACTTCGTGATTTTGAATCCCTTTTCATCTAGCGTTTGTTTGTTGTACACCTGCAAGACCAAGTTATCAGGGCTTACCGGCAACCGGATCTCGATATTGCGTGTCGCATTATCCTTTCGAAAGGAGCTTGCCCGGAAGGTGACCTTCCGCCTGAAATAATCTGTATATTCTGCGGTCGGATCGTAGACAACAATGCCAATGACCACCGGATACAAGGCCCTAATACCAAGTGTAATTTTAAACCGCTTGCGATTGGATGGAATGGGGATAGTCATGCTAGTTGACGGGGGTATTTACATTGCTACTTTTATTCTTCTTCATTTGTGTCATGCCCCACACGGCTAATCCGATCACTACGGCCCCACCGACCACATACATCGCTACAGGTACTTTTTTATCCTGTTGCTGCGTATTCGTCTGACCTACCCCTACCTGGAAATCGTAAGCCTGCTGTGGACGTTGCTTGTCTTTTTTGAATAAGCCAAAAATGTTGCTGACACTTGAAGCGACCCCTTCAACCCCTCCTGAATCTTTGACTTCACGTTTTACTCCCGACCAGAAGTTTTTTCGCTTTTCCTTCCTGGTGGCTATTTCTGCCGGGGTACGTGTCTTTCGCTTCTTCTTTCCAAAGCCCAAAAAGTCATCATAGTAAGTATCCTCACTATGCATGGCTATGATGTTTTCTGTTTCTCCTGCTATCATGATAATTATATGATTAAGAGTACTCTAAGTGTTGACTGTTCACTTACCTCGAAAGGGACTGCCCGGTACCCTTTGCCAACGAACGGGTAACTCTTGGCCTCACCGGCGGACAAAGCCACCCCGTTCACGTTTACATCCTGATCACCTACATTTTTGACCGATGCAAACAAGAATCCTTCGGGTAATTCACCGATGGTATCCGTATAGTCCTGTTCTGTAATATTTGCGAGAATGTCCATGCGTTAGGCTTTTGTGGTTACCGTTTTGGGTTTCAATTCCTTCTTAATCACCTTCGTGTATAGTAGGTATCCGAAAGCCAGTGCTCCTACAACTAATAGCCCTCTCCCTGTACTCAGCAATTGCGTTTGGGCCTTCAGGTTCTCCGTCTTGTGATTTTCTTGCTCCACTTTCTTAGCCAGGCCCGCCGTCTTCAAATCTTCTTGCTGCACCTTTTTCTGCAACCCTTTGGCCTTAGCGGCCTCTTGCTTAGTCTTCAGTTCATTCTGTATGGCCTTATTAGCTACTAAGTGCCCTTTCAAATTGCTGCTCGTGATCGCTCCCATAGTGCTTAATCTTGCTGATCTCTTCGTCACTCGCATAGGAGCCTTGGTCGGACCAGCACTAGCGGACCTTGTTGCCTTGGTCGGGGCAGGGGCCGGTCTTTTTGGTTTTGTAGGAGGCTTTGGTGAATGCTTAGGCTTCTTACCCCTCGCCACTCTTCTGCGATCCCTCCTTAGCCTCCTGGCATTCCTTCGTTTGGACCTTCGAGCCCTACGGCGTGACCTTCTGCTACTTCTCTTGGAACTACCCCTTCTACGGCGAATAAAATCGTCTTCCTCTTCCTCATCATGCTCCGGTTCGAAAGAAAGGTCCTCAAGTCCTTCATACATGTCAAAATCTATCATTGCCATTGTTTCTTCCTTTACTCAATTACTTGTCCATTTACTGTGCAGGCGGAGCTGGCGGCATGACGTTGGGATTCGCTGGCTGCTGTTGCTTGTTCATGAATAGAAAGCCCCCAATCACAAGCACACCAATGATGATCATTGTATTTCCCCCGAAACCGGCCTTCTGGGTCATTGGAACACCAGATTGGTTGACGGCTGCTGCACTGGATGCGGGGTTGGCCGCTGCTTGCCTTCGTGTTGAACTACTCCTGGTAGGAGTAGGAGCCATTGTGGCGGTCATGATCCTCGTCTGCGCCCGTTGTGCTTCGATATTCGCTCGCCGTTCTTCATTTTTTAGTTTTCTCCTATTCGTGCGAATTTTCCTTCTTTCTTTCCTCCGTGCCCGCCTGGCCTTTCTTCTTCGCTTTCCTTTTTTTCCCAGGCCCAGGAACGAATCATATTCATCTCCTGGAAGTCCTGAAAGGCCGAAATTTGTATCTTCGATTTGCATGTTGTCCTATGATGATTGAGTTACCTGATAGTTTGGCTGATAGGCCATTTTTGGCTTTCCTAGCTGCTTCAGGAAAAACCACCCTGCTATCGCAATCGCGATCCCTGTTCCTGCCATCTTCAAAAGTCTTTCCTGGTTGGCTTGAGATCGGGTGGCTGCTTCCCTCGCCATCTCTATAGCTGCCTCCTGTTGCTCCTTTTGAGCCTTGTAGGCCAGCATCGTCTGAAGCGTTTGTGATCTTGCTTGCACCTGGGCTGTCTTCCTTCTTCCTTTCTCACCAAATAGGTTGGCCACCGACCCAATCGTACCGGCAAGCGCTGCGGCAAAGGAGTCTTCTTGTGTTTCTTCCAAAGCTTTTTGCTCCAAAAGCCCGGCAAGGTCTCGATGGAAACTTTTACCCCCTTTCTCAATAGCAATGAAGACGTGATTGGTAATTACTTTTCCGTTACTGGATTTTTTGGTCTTAATGCCATAGGTATTGAGTAGGTTGATGATCCTGGCAGGATGATCTACTATGTACCGGGCTAGGAGGTCCAGTAGCCGTCTCGTTTGAGCCGTATTTCGTCCGGGTTTCTTATGTCTTACTACCCGAACCATCAACCTTTTTTAAAACTCCATGCCGAACCAATCAATCCACCGGCAACAAGTGTCAGACCTAAAAAGAGCATGGCCTCCTTGGGTTTGATCAATATACCGTCACGGATTTCCGGTTCTGGCTCATCGATTGTGCTTTTGCTTGTTATTGGCTCTTTTTTTCGAAGTCTTAGTTCGTTCCAAACGAGCCGTACTTCTTCAGCAAGGTTTTTATCGTTAGGGTCTTTGTTGGACTTCTTTACAACGTTGCCATAGAGTTCCTCTAACTCCTTTAGCCCCATAGCAATAAGTTGATCCAGGAAGTCAGACCTGTTCTCTTGACCCGTGTAGGCTGAATGTCCGCACGTCCCACAAAAGTTGTCGACCGGATCATAGGAGTAGTTGCTACACGCACTGCAATAACTGTCTTCCTTGATCTTTTCCACCCGGAGTATCGCTTTACGATCCGGGTGCAACTTGATCAGTTCCTTGACCACCTTGCGGCCTTTTCTTCGAACCAGTTGCTTCGTCCCCTCCACCAGGTCATGTATGTGCCTGGGAGGTTCAAACCCGTGCTCATCGATCAACTTACGCACGGCTGCCGGGTTGCTGTACACGATGTAAGCAATCCGGTTTTGTGCATGTTTTGATCTTGCTCGATTTTTCATCAATCGTTTGGTTTGAGTACAAAAACAGCCAAAGCGGGCTTTGAACCTCGACTTTGGCTGTGTCTACGCTTATAAAGCCTTACAATCTGTGAAGTATGGGATACCGAATGCTATCTCCTTCTTCCTCTTCTGCGGTCTCTTCTTCTCATAGCCGGGCGTCTTCGATTACGAGCCCTATTATCCCTTCTCCTAGTGCTTCTCCGTGGCCTTCTCCTAACGATCCTTCTAACCGTCCGCTTAGGTCGCGATCGCTTCCGTTTTTTTCGCTTCTTCTGAAGCAGATCCAACTGTGGTAAGCCTGTGGTCCTAGGGGTCGTGGACAATTCCGCGACATTGTTCCCTTTCAACAGGTTGCCCATGTTTGCACGCGCTTTGATGGTAAAGGTGAAGACCACAGTCACTCCATCTTTGATGGTGAAACGGATAGAATCTTGGCCTGTCACGTCCATTTCGAAATCCTGGCTGTCAATAAGTTGGGATGTAAAGTTCTGGGGACTGGTCGCGTTACGAGGTTGCCATACTCGGATGGTATTTGAACCTGTTGCCGTCCTTCGTGTGATTTTCAACACGTTGTCAAACTGCAAAGAATTGCTCACTGACATCTTCAAACCGGACAGCTTGAACGGGTTGGCTTTGGACTCTTCCCGAACTTCTTTATGGCTGGATTCTTCCACCTCTACACTCACCCCAGCGGGCTGTGCAGCACTCTCGTTGCCCCCAAATAGGACCGCCTCGGCATCTGCACCGGAGGTGTTTCTAACAACTATGGTGAGGGTCCTATCATTGGGATCAATACGACCGATGCTGGTACTCTTATAGCTGTCATACGCATTATCATCGTATTCGTCATACTCGTCCTCGTCATCAAAGGCCGGTAGATACTCTATTTCCTCTTCTTCATCGTAGAAGTCATCTTCATCCTCGTCATAGAAGTCGTCCTCATCATCAAATCCCGACAATCCCGTATCGAAATCGTCTTCGTCCTCATCATAAAAGTCGTCTTCGTAGTCCTCATCATAGTCATCGTACCTGTCCTCTGCTTCGTCTTCGTAACGATCTAATTCGTCATCGTAATTCATTTTGTTTCTTGTTTCCGATTATCGAAATATTTTCTCGCCTGCACTACTGGCTCGAATGGGCCATCTTTGATGTGCTACAGGCTCTATTTTTTGGCTGGCGTTTTACTAGCGGCTGCTTTCTTTTTGGCCTTTTGCTTGTCGATCATTGGGGCAACTACAAAAGCTCCAACCAATCCACCGACCACTAGAAAACCTACTGCTGTTAAGCCTAAATGCACCCATTGTTTTTTTGCCAGATCATTTCCTTCTGCTGCCATTTTTCTTGCTTTTAGTTTTGTTTTTTATGGCGGGTCTTTAAACCGTGTCGGAGGCTAAAGTGCGTCCAGGGTGAGCTGCTGACAAGACGTAGTTTTGTGCCTTGGTAACAATGGATCGAGTGTTTCGAGGGGTCAACACCAAGGTTTTTGGTACGGTAATATCCCAATGCTGATCAAGGCCGTTGCAGTAAAAGGTTTTACTAAAGAAGAATAAGCAAATAGAAAGCTTCTAACAGACGATATGGTCGCATGGCCTTACTTAGCAATCTACCAAGAACCCTGCTAAATATCGCGCTTATCTGCTGTCAAGAAACGGTCGTGCTTTCTACTGAGTCTAGTTCGTGGGAGTTTTTGATCCGTATGGCGCAGTGCTTATCAATTAATTTGAATACACCGGCAGATTCGCTAATTTCATCGCAATTATAATAGAGCTCGGTGGCCACGGCGCCATATCTGGGCGATGGAGAACTATGCTAATGGATAAAGAAAGAGTTTTTGGTCAAGTTTTCTTCCCTGATACACCTGATCAGATTCAAAAAGGAATTTGGCTAAACATAACCTCGGATTCCATCTATCTTGAAGTTCCTTTAAATTCCTTTGGCGATCAATACTGGGAAGTTATTCTTGGCGAATTTAATGGAATGGATAAAGTCACTTTTGTCAATTCTCGTACAGGAGGAGGATCATCAGGTGCTGGAGGAAGTTGGCGAAAAATTCATGTATCGTATTTGATTAAAGGAGTTCATTTCAAGAGCAAGAAAGAACTTGAATTTACATCTCTTACCCTAATATCCCCAGCTCTAACTAACTGGGTAATTGAAAAAGAGGGTATTGAGAGAATTAAAGAAGGTAGTTTTACAGCTCCTGATGACAAAGAAATTTTTTCAGTCTCATTAGAAAATTTCGAAGTATCTACAATATTGAGATACAACAGATCATTCAGTCAGGATGAATTATCCATCTTTAAAGAGGTCCTTTTATTCATTAAATCTGATAGTGCGGTTGATATAGATGAGTACTCAAATCTCATGAGGAAAATAAAGAGATGGATTCTGTTCGTTACTAATAAAGATCCCGAATTCTCCAAGTATTATTTGGTCAGCGACCGAAGTAGTGACTTAGAATTAATAAACACCCTCGACAATCTAAAGGAAAATAGGTTTACTCAGAATATCTCGTTCAGCTATCGAAAACTAAGGGATTCAATTGAAACCGTTTTCAAGAATTGGATTGAAAATGAAAAATTGGAGACTATCATTGATCTGCTCCAAGAAAAGCAATACAACACCGACATGTCATTTCAAAGTTACTTCCTCAACATGTGTGTTGCGATTGAAAGCTTCCACAGCATATTTGGTGATGAAAGTTCAAATCAAAAAATAGCAGACAGAAAAAATGATCGCCAGAAAATTGCTGATTACATTGGAGATGCCGATCTAAAAAGCAGATTCTTAAATGAGAGTCAAAATTGGGATAAATCTAGATACAGAGAAAGACTAAGGACCTTCAAACCAACTTTTGAAACTATTATGGGAACCTCATTTAGTTTCAAACCAAAAGAGCTCATTAATAAAATTGTAAACACCAGAAATGCATTAGCACACACGGGAACTTACCGAGAGTATTTAAGCCATATTGAGCTGTTATTGATAGGCAAAGTTTTAGAATTTACCATCAAACATGAGATTTTAAACCTTTTGGACTTTAAATCTGAAAATGAGTCAGATGTTCTTGAAGAAGCAGCAACTCATGTAAAGGTTCTGGCTAACCTCAACAAATACTCATGAAAATCTCCATAACAGACACTGTCACCCGTAAGCTAACAGGGCTATTTGCAAAGGCAAGTGCTATCCGATACTTTTAAGGAAATTTGATAAGTTCAGCTTACGGATGATAGTTGACGTTATGAGCCACCATGGTATGAGAAATAGTGCAATTGCAATAGTTCTGATTAGCCTACTTTTTTGTCTGGGTGCTAACTCGAAAGCACTTCCAGACTTTATAGAAATCGAGACAAATCAAATTGAAGGATTCAATGAAGGCAAAGTGATTTGGCAGAAGAATAATGGATACAAACTGATTTATTACACGAAAACAAAAAAGTCCTTTATCAAGGATCCTTTAGGAAACAAAATAAAGCATAACATTATTACTGCAACGGCTTACGTAATTCAGGTAAAAAGTGCTTACTATCTTTTGAATTCAAAAAAATATGGAATTAGAATTTGGAACGATACGGTTTATTATTTTAATAAAGCAAAGGATCATACTAATTCCGGTTGGTTCAGAAAATTTGGTCGAGGAATGACTTCTACGGGCCCACCTAAAAATTTCGATGAGAGCAGATTAGATAAATACTTCAATGTGGTTCTTCAATATGAATATGATTCTCTAATTCAAACTCAAGCAAACGTTGAGGTAAAGAATATTTGGAAACTGCCTGACGGTCTTATTTACATCTCCCAACCAGGATTAGGTATTGCAGAATCAGAAAGCTTTAATCGTTTGATCAAGAGACTAGAGGGCACATAACATACGATATGGTCGCATGGCCTTACTTAGCAATCTGCCAAGAAC